>NZ_JBKJPP010000214.1:0-30943 GCF_046595215.1 Lapillicoccus sp.
GACACTGATGGCGGAGCTCACGATCCGTCCGGAGGAGATCCGGGACGCACTGGACAAGTTTGTTCAGTCTTACGAGCCCGGCGCGGCCTCGCGCGAAGAGGTCGGCCGAGTGATCGACGCTGGTGACGGTATCGCCCACGTCGAGGGCCTGCCCTCGGCGATGACCAACGAGCTGCTCAAGTTCGCCGACGACACCCTCGGCATCGCGCTGAACCTTGAGGCCCACCAGATCGGCGTCGTCATCCTCGGCGACTTCTCCGGCATCGAGGAGGGCCAGGAGGTCAAGCGCACCGGCGAGGTTCTCTCCGTTCCCGTCGGTGACAACTTCCTGGGCCGGGTGGTCAACCCGCTCGGTCAGCCGATCGACGGCCTGGGCGAGATCGTGGCAGAGGGCCGTCGCGCCCTCGAGCTGCAGGCGCCTGGTGTGATGGCGCGCAGGTCGGTCCACGAGCCGCTACAGACCGGCATCAAGGCCATCGACTCGATGATCCCCATCGGCCGTGGCCAGCGTGAGCTCATCATCGGTGACCGCCAGACCGGCAAGACCACGGTTGCGGTCGACACGATCATCAACCAGAAGGCCAACTGGGCCACTGGCGACCCGACCCAGCAGGTCCGCTGCATCTACGTCGGCATCGGCCAGAAGGGTTCGACCATCGCCGCCGTGCGTGGCGTCCTCGAAGAGGCCGGCGCGCTGGAGTACACCACGATCGTCGCCGCTCCTGCCTCTGATGCGGCCGGCTTCAAGTACCTCGCCGCCTATACCGGCTCGGCCCTCGGCCAGCACTGGATGTACGCCGGCAAGCACGTCCTCATCGTCTTCGACGACCTGTCCAAGCAGGCCGAGGCCTACCGTGCGGTCTCCCTGCTGCTGCGCCGGCCGCCGGGCCGCGAGGCCTACCCGGGTGACGTCTTCTACCTGCACTCGCGCCTCCTCGAACGGTGCGCCAAGCTCTCCGACGCCCTCGGCGCCGGCTCGATGACCGGCCTGCCGATCATCGAGACCAAGGCGGGCGATGTCTCGGCCTACATCCCGACCAACGTCATCTCGATCACCGACGGTCAGATCTACCTCCAGGCAGACCTGTTCAACGCCAACGTCCGTCCGGCGATCGACGTGGGCGTCTCGGTGTCCCGGGTCGGCGGCGCCGCCCAGATCAAGGCGATGAAGGACGTCGCGGGCCGGCTCAAGCTCGACCTCGCGCAGTTCCGCGCCATGGAGGCGTTCGCGATGTTCGCGTCCGACCTCGACCCGGCCTCGCGGGCCCAGCTCGCCAAGGGCGCCCGTCTGGTGGAGCTGCTGAAGCAGAAGCAGAGCAACCCCTACCCCGTCGAGGAGCAGGTCGTCAGCGTCTGGGCCGGCACGACGGGACAGCTCGACTCGATCAAGGTCGAGGACGTGCGGACCTTCGAGACCGACTTCCTCGACTACCTGCGCCGGGGCAAGAAGGGCCTGCTCGACGGGATCCGTGAGACGGGCAAGTTCGACGACGACACGCGCCAGGGACTCGAGGAGGCCGTCAAGGCCTTCAAGGTCGAGTTCGGTGGGGAAGTCCCCGGCGACGACCGTCGCACGGACGTCGGCCACGAGCGCACGCCGGAGGACCTCGCCGAAGAGGACATGGACCAGGAGCAGATCAAGCGGCAGAAACGCTGAGCCAGCCGGGGGTCACCTCCCCGGGGAGCCGGCATACCAACGAAGTTCGCACCACGAGCAGAGAGAGGCGGCAGGTATGGGAGCGCAGATGCGGGTCTACCGCCAGCGCGTCAAGTCCGTCCAGGCCACCAAGAAGATCACCCGGGCGATGGAGCTCATCGCCGCCTCCCGGGTGGTCAAGGCCCGGCAGCGGGTCGAGGAGGCGACGCCGTATGCCGCCGCGCTGACCAGGGCACTGTCGGCGCTGGCGACCTACTCCAACGAGGAGCACCTGCTGACGACCGAGCGCGACGAGGTCCGCCGCGCCGCCGTCGTCATCATCGCCGGTGACCGCGGCCTGTCCGGCGCCTACAACTCCTCGGTCCTCAAGGAGAGCGAGCAGCTCGTGCGCCGGCTCACGGAGGAGGGCAAGGAGGTCGTCGCCTACCTGGTGGGCCGCCGCGCCATCGCCTTCTACAAGTTCCGCCGGCGCGAGTATGCCGCGGAGTGGAGCGGGTTCTCCGACAAGCCGACCTACGACGCGGCCAAGGAGATCGGCGGGCGCATCGTTGACGACTTCGTCAAGGACTACGAGGAGGGCGGCCACGACGAGGTCCACGTCGTCTACACCCGGTTCAAGAACATGGTGACCCAGGAGCCGCGCGTGCTGCGCCTCGTGCCGCTGGAGATCGTCGACGACGAGGAGGCCCCCGCGCCCGACGACGTCCTGCCGCTCTACGAGTTCGAGCCGAGTGCCGGCCAGGTCCTCGACGCCCTGCTGCCGAAGTACGTCATCTCCCGCATCTGGACCTGTCTGCTGTCCGCCTCGGCGTCGCAGATGGCCGCCCAGCAGCGGGCGATGAAGTCCGCCACCGACAACGCCGACGCCCTCATCAAGACCTACACCCGGTTGGCGAACCAGGCCCGCCAGGCCGAGATCACCCAAGAGATCAGCGAAATCGTGGGCGGCACCGACGCCCTCGCGTCTGCCAAGTAAAGGAAATGGATCATGACTGCCACTGTCACTGACAACGCGGCCAGCACCGCGCCGAGTCCTGGCTCGGTCGGGCGGGTCGCCCGGATCACCGGCCCCGTCGTCGACGTCGAGTTCCCCGTCGACGGCATGCCGGAGCAGTACAACCTCCTCACGACCGAGGTCGAGCTGTCCGGTGAGAAGAAGAACCTCAACCTCGAGGTCGCCCAGCACATCGGCGACAACATGATCCGCGCGATCTCGCTCCAGCCGACCGACGGCCTCGTGCGCGGGACCGCCGTGCAGGACACCGGCGGTCCGATCACGGTCCCCGTGGGCGATGTCACCCTCGGTCACGTCTTCAACACGACCGGCGAGTGCCTCAACCTCGAGGAGGGCGAGAAGCTCGAGGTCACGGAGCGGTGGGGCATCCACCGTCAGGCGCCGGCCTTCGACCAGCTCGAGTCGAAGACGCAGATGTTCGAGACCGGCATCAAGGTCATCGACCTGCTGACCCCCTACGTGCTCGGTGGCAAGATCGGCCTCTTCGGGGGCGCGGGTGTCGGCAAGACGGTGCTCATCCAGGAGATGATCGCCCGCGTGGCCCGCGACCACGGTGGGGTGTCGGTCTTCGCCGGCGTCGGCGAGCGCACCCGTGAGGGCAACGACCTCATGGTGGAGATGGAGGAGGCGGGCGTTCTCGGACAGACCGCCCTCGTCTGCGGCCAGATGGACGAGCCGCCGGGCACGCGCCTTCGGGTCGCCCTGTCGGCACTGACGATGGCGGAGTACTTCCGCGACGTCCAGGGCCAGGACGTGCTGCTCTTCATCGACAACATCTTCCGTTTCACCCAGGCCGGCTCCGAGGTCTCCACCCTCCTCGGCCGGATGCCGTCGGCCGTGGGCTACCAGCCCACCCTGGCCGATGAGATGGGTGTCCTCCAGGAGCGGATCACCTCGACGCGTGGTCACTCGATCACCTCGATGCAGGCGATCTACGTGCCGGCCGACGACTACACCGACCCGGCCCCGGCGACGACCTTCGCCCACCTCGACGCGACGACCGAGCTCTCCCGCGAGATCGCCTCGCTCGGCATCTACCCGGCCGTGGACCCGCTGTCCTCCACGTCGCGCATCCTCGACCCGCGCTACATCGCCGAGGACCACTACAACACCGCGGTGCGCGTCAAGCAGATCCTCCAGAAGAACAAGGAGCTGCAGGACATCATCGCGATCCTCGGCATCGACGAGCTGTCCGAGGAAGACAAGATCCTCGTCAACCGGGCCCGCCGGATCCAGCGGTTCCTGTCGCAGAACACCTACGTGGCCAAGCAGTTCACCGGCATCGAGGGCTCGACCGTGTCCCTCGTCGACACGGTCGAGGCGTTCACGAAGATCGCCGACGGCGAGTACGACCACTTCGCCGAGCAGGCGTTCTACATGTGTGGTGGCCTCGACGACGTCGAGCGCCAGTGGGCAGAGATCCAGAAGAACCTCTGACCGACGGGTGACCCGGCGGGCGAGCGTCCGGGCAGCCGGTCGGGCAGCCTCGGGTGCCCGGCCGGTTCTTCTGGCCGAACGGCCATGCGTATGCCGAAGGCGTATGCCGGTCGCAGTGGCCGCAGATACGTTACCCGCATGCTCGAAACCGCCCAGGACTACTACGCCCGCCTGCTCGCCGCCACCGATGGTGAGGGGCGCCTGCCCGCTCTGGCTGAGGACGCCCTCAGCGGGTGGGACATCTTCCCCTACGAGCAGGACACCCTGGTCGTCCGGCCGCTCGCGCCCCTGGCGGACGTCGAGGCCCCGCGCTGGGGGGAGGACCCCCGTCAGTGCTGGTGCACGGACCCCCGGTCCGCCATCGAGCGGGCCGTCTGGCGCAACGAGCGGTGGGTCGTCGTCCCCGAGACGGAGTCACCAGTGCTCCCGGTGTGGCTGGTGCTGATGCCGCTGGAGCACCACGACCTCGGCGACCTGCCCCCGGAGCTGGCCGCCGAGCTGGGGGTGCTGCTCGTGGCGCTGGCTGCCGCGGTCGAGTCCCTGCCCAGTGTCGGACGGGCCCATGTCAACAGGTGGGGCGACGGCGGGGCGCACCTGCACCTGCAGTTCCTCGGTCGGCCGGCTCGGGTCGGGCAGCTCCGGGGCAGCTGTCTCCCCGACTGGGTCGAGCACCTGCCCCCGGTCCCGGACGGCATCGTGCGGGAGAACCTCGCGGAGGTCATGGACCGGTTCGTCGCCGTGGTCGGGGGACAGGTGCAGCGGAGTGGGCCAGGGTCGCCGGGCAGTGCGCCGGCGTCCTCGGACGCCCCGACCGACCGATAGACTCGTGAGCACACCGACATCCCGGAGGACACCGTGAGTCAGCTTTACGTCGAGCTCGTTGCCGCCGACCGCAAGGTCTGGTCGGGCGAGGCCAGCATGGTCCGTGCCCGGTCGGTCGAGGGCGAGCTGGGGATCCTGCCCGGGCACACGCCGTTGCTCGGGATCCTCGTCAGCGGTGACGTGACGATCCACGGCGACGGCGGCGCGCAGACGGCCACCATCGACAGCGGGTTCCTCTCGGTCGAGCACGACCGGGTCACCATCGTGGCCGACAGCGTCGACGCGGCCGGGATCCAGGGCTGACGGACCCCCGTGCCGAGCGCCGTCGCCTCACTCGAGATCCTGGTCGGCGTGGTGCTCGGTGTGGCGGGGACGCTGCTCGTGGGGGTCTTCCTTCGGCGGCGGGCCATCGCGCGGGGTCGGCTTCTCACCCTCTGCGGACTGCGTCCGCCCGAGGGTGGGCGGTGGCGTCTGGGGCTGGCCCGGTTCGGCAGCGCCCATCTCGAGTGGTTCAGCCTGGGGGGCCTGAGCCTGCGGCCGCGCCACCGGTGGGACCGGTCGGGGCTCGACCTCGACGCCCCCCTGACGCTCGTGGGCAGCGACCGGATCGACCTGCTGCCCGAGGCCTACGGCGTGCGCTGTTCCCACGGGGATCTCGAGTTCGACCTGGCGCTCCAGCCGCCGGCATACACCGCCCTCCGGTCGTGGGTCGAGGCTGCCCCCCCGGGGTCGACGACGTACGTCGCCTGAGAGGCGCTCCACGGAGCTGTCCTGAAAGCGCTTGACGGGGCTATTCGGTCGGCGAGCCGGACTCGCCCTCGACGTTCGGGGCCCCGCGCCCTTCGTGCTCCCCCTGACCCTTGGCATCTCCCTCGGAATCGGAGTCGGCTCCGTTGCGGGTGCGCTCGGGTGCCGCAACACGTCCGCCGCCGGGCTGCCAGAGGACGTCGCCGCCGATGGGGATGTTGGCCACCCTCGACAGAATGAAGAGCAGGTCGGAGAGCCGGTTGAGGTACTTCGCCGTGAGGACGTTGACTCCACCCTGGCCCGGACGTTCGCCGGGCTGCTCGCCCAGCGCGTCGATCGCGGCCCAGGTGGCGCGCTCGGCCCGTCGGACCACGGTGGTGGCGACGTGGAGATGGGCCGATCCGACGGTGCCGCCGGGCAGGATGAAGGAGCGCAGCTTCTCGACCCGGGTGAGGTAGTGGTCGCAGTCCGTCTCGAGGTCGTCGATCCACGGGGAGTCGACGCGCAGGGGCGGATACTGGTAGGTCAGCTGCAGTGGCGTGCAGAGGTCGGCGCCGACGTCGAAGAGCTCGTTCTGCACGCGGGTGAGGGTGGCCACCAGGTCCGGGGCGAGGCCGCCGGCGGCGACGGCCACGCCCAGTGCGGCGTTCGCCTCGTTCGTGTCGGCGTAGGCGAGCAGCCGGGGGTCGTTCTTGGACGTCCGGCTGAAGTCGCCGAGCGACGTCGACCCGTCGTCACCGGTGCGGGTATAGATCTTCGTCAGGTTCACCATGGGCCAAGACTGCCACCACCGGCCCGCATCGTCCGGAGCGGCCCATCCGCCGACCCACGCACTAGGGTGCTCGCGTGAGAGAACGGTTTCGGGTCGTCGGGGGCACGCCCCTGCAGGGGAGGGTTCCCGTCGCGGGAGCCAAGAACAGCGCCCTCAAGCTCATGGCCGGTGCGCTGTTGGCCGTCGGTCGGACCCGCCTCACCAACGTCCCCGCGATCGTCGACGTCACGATCATGGCCGAGCTCCTGCGCCGCCTCGGCGTCGTGGTCGACCACGACCCCGGGCGCGGCGTCGTCGAGCTCGACGTGCCGGAGAAGATCGGCCACCGCGCCGACTACGAGCTGGTCCGGGCGCTGCGGGCCTCGATCTCGGTCCTCGGCCCGCTCGTGGCGCGGTGCGGTGAGGCCGACGTCGCCATCCCCGGTGGTGACGCGATCGGGTCGCGCGGGCTCGACCTGCATGCGGCGGGTCTCGAGGGCCTGGGGGCGAAGGTGCACGTCGCGCACGGCTACCTGATCGCCTCGGCGCCCGGGGGGCTACGGGGCGCGGACATCCGCCTCGACTTCCCGAGCGTGGGGGCGACGGAGAACATCCTCATGGCCGCGGTCCTCGCACCGGGGGCGACGCGGATCGACAACGCGGCCCGGGAACCCGAGATCGTCGACATCGCCGACTTCCTCGTGAGCATGGGCGCGCACGTCAGCGGCGCCGGGACATCCGTGATCGAGATCGCGGGCGTCGAGGCGCTGCACCCCACGGTGCACGCCGTCGTTGCCGACCGGATCGCGGCCGGCAGCTGGGCCTTCGCCGCAGCCACCACTCGCGGGGACGTGGAGGTCGTCGGTGGGGTCGCGGACCACCTGGAGATCACCCTCGACCTGCTCAGCAGCGTCGGCTGCACCGTGTCGACGACGGCCGACGGCTTCCGGGTGCTCGCCCCCCCGGGCCGACCCCGGTCCATCGACGTCGCGACCTTGCCCTACCCCGGGTTCCCGACCGATCTGCAGCCGTTCGCGCTGACCTACAACGCCGTTGCGGACGGCAGCGCCATGGTCACCGAGAACCTCTTCGAGGCGCGGTTCCGCACGGTCCAGGAGCTGGCCCGGCTGGGGGCCGATACCCGCATCGACGGTCACCACGTCATGGTCCACGGCGTCGCCCAGCTGTCCGGCGCGCCGGTCGAGGCGAGTGACATCCGGGCCGGCGCCGCACTGGTCGTGGCGGGACTGGTCGCCGACGGGGTGACGACCGTGAGCGGGGCGCACCACATCGATCGTGGATATGCCAGCTTCGAGACCCTCGTCAGCGGCCTCGGCGGCGACGTCACGCGTGAGGCGGACGACGACCCGTTCGTCTGAGCCGGCGGCCCGTTCGTCTGAGCCGGCGGCCCGGCATACCTCGTCGTCCGTTCGACACTCGTTCGTCACCCGCACCACCGCGTGGCGTCCAGCGCAGGCTCGAAATCATCCGTTATCTTCCGGTATCAAACTCTACGCACCGGCCTCCTACGAAGAGTCCGGATCGTAACCAGCGGACAGCCAAACGATCTGTCATGCAGTGCGTCAATAGGACAAAGGTAGACAGTACGCCGCAGAAGGGGACGATCATGACCGTTCAGCCGATCGCCACAGCGCCCATGTACGTCATCATGACGTCACGCGGCCAGGAGGTCACCGTCCACGGACGGATCGACGTCCACACCGTGGCCGACGTGCGCCTTACCCTGCACGCCCTGCTCGCCGACGGCTCCGGAGACCTCCACCTCCACCTCGGTGACGCCGAGATCGGTGACGCGACCGGCCTGGGCGTGCTCGTCGAGTCCCACCACCGCGCCCGCCGCGGCGGCCGTCGGCTCGTCCTCGGCGAGCTGACTCCGCGCACCGAGCGGCTGCTGCGGGCCGCTCGCCTCCACCGAATCCTGCACCGTGGGCTCGAGGAGTCCACTGTGGCGCCTCTCACCGCCTGAACCACTGCCCCGCGGCGGGTCACCCCCGCTACCGTCGGGAGGTATGTCCGACGACGCTGACGTGCAGGCACGACCCCCTCGGGACCGACCGTGGGTGATGCGCACGTATGCCGGGCACTCCAGCGCCGCGGCGAGCAACGCCCTCTACCGACGCAACCTCGAGAAGGGACAGACGGGGCTGTCCGTCGCCTTCGACCTGCCCACCCAGACCGGTTACGACCCGGACCACGCGCTCTCACGCGGCGAGGTGGGCAAGGTGGGCGTGCCGATCAGCCACATCGGGGACATGCGGGCGCTCTTCGCGGACATCCCGCTGAAGGACATGAACACCTCGATGACGATCAACGCGACGGCCATGTGGATGCTCGCGCTGTATCAGGTGGCCGCCGAGGAGCAGTCCGTCGCCGCCGGTGAGGACCCCGCCTCGTGGGTCCACGCGCTCGCCGGGACGACGCAGAACGACATCATCAAGGAGTACCTCTCGCGGGGGACCTACGCCTTCCCGCCGGAGCCGTCGCTGCGCCTGATCACGGACATGGTCGCCTACACGGTGCGCCAGATCCCGACGTGGAACCCGATCAACATCTGCAGCTATCACCTGCAGGAGGCGGGGGCGACCCCCGTCCAGGAGATCTCCTACGCCATGTGCACCGCGATCGCCGTGCTCGACGCCGTCCGCGACGGCGGCCAGGTCCCGGAGGCCGAGTTCGGGGAGGTTGTTGCGCGGATCTCGTTCTTCGTCAACGCGGGGGTGCGGTTCGTGGAGGAGATGTGCAAGATGCGGGCGTTCGTCCAGCTGTGGGACGAGCTGACCCGGGAGCGCTACGGCGTCACGAAGGCCGCGCAGCGCCGGTTCCGCTACGGAGTGCAGGTCAACTCGCTCGGACTGACCGAGGCGCAGCCGGAGAACAACGTCCAGCGGATCGTCCTCGAGATGCTCGCCGTGACCCTGTCAAAGGACGCACGGGCGCGCGCCGTGCAGCTGCCCGCGTGGAACGAGGCCCTCGGCCTGCCCCGTCCGTGGGACCAGCAGTGGTCGCTACGCCTGCAGCAGGTGCTGGCGTTCGAGTCCGACCTGCTCGAGTACGACGACCTCTTCGCCGGGTCGGCCGTCGTGGAGGCCAAGGTCGCCTCCCTCGCCGAGGGGGCCCGCGCCGAGATCGACCGGGTCCAGGCGATGGGCGGCGCCGTCGCGGCGGTCGAGTCGGGCTACATGAAGTCCGCCCTCGTGGCCTCGCACTCGGACCGGCGGCGCCGGATCGAGTCCGGCGAGGACGTCGTCGTGGGGCTGAACCGGTTCACGACCACCGAGCCCAACCCGCTGACGGCAGACCTCGACACCGCGATCCAGAGCGTCGACGCGCACGTCGAGGCGGCGGCGGTCGCGGCCGTCCGGGCGTGGCGCGAGGCCCGCGACGCCGACCCGGGCAGGTGCGCGCGGGCCGAGGCCGCGCTCGCCCGGCTGCGGGTCGACGCCGCGTCGGGGGCCAACCTGATGCCGGCCACCCTCGAGTGCGCCCGCGCCGAGCTGACGACGGGCGAGTGGGCCCAGGCGCTCAGGGACCAGTTCGGGGAGTATCGAGCGCCCACCGGCGTCTCCGGCTCCGTGGGGGTGCAGGGCACCGGCCCCGATCTCGTCCGGGTCCGGGCCGCCGTCGCCCGCACCGGCGCGGAGCTGGGCGAGGGCCTGCGGGTGCTGGTCGGCAAACCCGGGCTCGACGGCCACAGCAACGGGGCCGAGCAGGTTGCCGTCCGGGCCCGTGACGCCGGCTTCGAGGTGATCTACCAAGGGATCCGGCTCACCCCCGACGAGATCGTCGCGGCCGCCGTGGCCGAGGACGTGCACCTCGTGGGCCTCTCGATCCTCTCCGGGTCGCACATGTCCCTCGTCCCCGACGTGCTGGCCGGGCTGCGCGCCGCAGGGGCCCTCGAGGTGCCGGTCATCGTCGGCGGGATCATCCCCGAGTCCGACGCCGCGGCGCTGCGGGCCATGGGTGTCGCGGCGGTGTTCACGCCCAAGGACTTCGGGCTCAACGCGATCATGGGCGAGTTCGTCCGGCTCATCCGGGAGGCGCGGGGCCTCGGCGCGGAGGCGCCCGAGCCTGCTCCCGTCTGAGCCCGTCTGCTTGCCGGATCCGCGTCCACAGGTCCTCACGTGAGGAGTTGTGGACGCCCGGCCCGCCGATCCACGTCCACAGGTCCTCAGGTGAGTAGTTGTGGACGCCCGGGCGGCGGCTCAGGCGACGCCGGTCGCTGACGCCCGGCGGATGTCGGCGGCGGCGGCCAGCGAGCCGTCGCCACGCCGGTATGCCGCGCCGACCCCACCGAAGAACATCGCCCGTGCCGGGTGCACGACCGCGTCGAGGCCACACCGCTCGACGGCGAGGGCCAGCTGCGGGTCGTCCTCGATCTGCACCTGCGCCCCGCCGGAACGGAGGAAGGTCACGTGGAGCCGCGGCTGCTCGATCGCCTCCGGCAGATCCATCCCCTCGTAGCAGTGACGTCCGAGCACCTGCATCAGCGCGGTGGTGATCCGGTCGGCACCCGGGGTGCCGATGGCCAGGACCCGGCCGCCGTCGGCACGTCCGACTGTCGGCGTCATGTTGGAGGCCAGTCGCGTCCCCGGCGCCAGCGCGTGCAGTCCGAGACGGTTGAGCTCCGGCTCCCCCAGACAGTTGTTCAGCATGAGTCCGGTCCCCGGCACCGTTGCGCCAGAGCCATATCCGGCCGAGGCAGTGATCGCGCAGGCCGTGCCGCGGTCATCCACGACTGACACGTGGACCGTGGAGGACGAGGTGGGGAGGCCGACGAGACCGTGGTGCTCCACCGTCTCGAGCAGGGCGTGCCCGTCCGCCTCGAGGTCGCGCGAGAAGTCATGGACCTGCAGCCGGTGCCCCAGCACGAGGCGTTGGATCTCGATGACGTCGTCCAGCGTCCACTGGCCACGCCGGCCGAGCTCGCGCAGCATGACCGCGAGCACCGGCCCACCGATGGACGGCGGCGCGTTCGTGGCCAGGTCCCAGTCACCGGCCCGCAGGCGCAGCGGCGCACGGACGACCGCCCGGTATGCCGTGAGGTCGGCAAGGGTGACCAGGCCGCCACGCTGCTGCAGGTCGTCGGCCAGCTCCTCGGCGATGCCTCCGGAGTAGACGTCCCGGGCGCCAACCTCACCGACCCGCTCGAGGGTCGCGGCCAGGTCGGTGTCGACGATGACCTCCCCGGCCGCGACGGGGGTGCCGTCGGGGTGGTTGGTCAGGGCACTCGTCTGCGGGTCCCACCCGAAGACGGTGGCCGACGTGATCGCCAGATAGCTGGCCGCCGCCGACCCGAGGCGGTACCCGGTCCGGGCCACGACCGCAGCGGGGGCCAGGACCTCACGCCAGGGCACCCGGCCGTGCCGTTCGTGGGCGAGCCCCAGCCCGGCAAAGGCGCCCGGCGTCGCGACGCTGCCCGGCCCGGCATACAGGGTCAGGCCGCCCCCATAGCTCGTCGTGAACTCGATGAGTCCTTGCCCGAAGCGTTCCGGAGGCAGGCCGCGCCCCGGCATCTCGACGTTGGCGTCGATGACCTCGGGCTCGCCGTCGTGCGGCCAGACCGTGATGAACGCCCCGCCCATCGGGCTGACGATGCCGGGCTCGGTGGCCATCGCGACGAACACGGCCGCGATGGCGCCATCGACGGCGGTCCCGCCGGACCCGACGACATCGAGGCCGGCCGTGACGGCCGTCGGGCTCGGAGCGGCAACTGCTGCGGTCACGATCCTGATTCTCGCTCAAGGCGGCCCGGGTCGCGTGTCGGGGCCCGATGCCAGACTGGTGGACATGCGGGAGACGACCGAGGAGCTGAGCGAGCTCCAGCACCTGCTCGACAGCTCTCATGCCGGGGCCACCGACCACCTGCGTGCCATCATCACCGACGACCGCACCCTCCGGGCGCGCGAGATCGCCGACCTCATGACCGGGATGCGGGTGCTGACCCTGGCGACGGTCACCGCGAAGGGCGAGCCGCGGGTCAGCGCCATGGACGGCCACTTTCTCCACGGACGATGGACGATGAGCACCGACCCCGGGTCCGCGAAGGGTCGACAGATCCGCGCGCGGCCGGCCGTGAGCGCGGCCTGTGTGGAGGGTGAGGAGGTGGCCGTGTTCACCCACGGGCAGGTGGAGATCCTGACACCGGAGCACCCGGACCGCGACGAGGTGCTTCGGCACTGGATCGAGCACTACGGCGCGTCCGCGTTGCCCTGGGACGACATCATGCTCATGCGGATCAGGCCGACGTGGATGGTCGGCTACGCCTTCGCGCGCAACACGGTGCTCGCCGCCCGCGGGGTGGAGCCGGAGGTCAGGCCCGAGCGATGAGCGACCTCTACTGCCCCGCACGCCTCCTCATCTGCCGGCACGGCGACGCCGCCTACGAGCGCCCGGACCTCATCCTCGACGACGACGGGTGGCTGACCGAGCTCGGCCGGGATCAGGCTGGCCGGCTCGGTGAACGGCTCAGGGCCGAGCGGGTCGCCGCCGTCTACACGAGCACCCTCGGACGGGCCCGCGAGACCGGCGAGATCGTCGGCGCAGCCGTCGGCGTGCCGGCCCGGGCCATCGCCGGGATTCAGGAGTTCTCGGTGGGGGAGTTCGCCGGACGCCGGTCCAGCGATCCTTGCGTCAGCAGGGTGTTCGCCACCTGGGTGGGCGGTGACCTCACCGTGGGCTGCCCGGGCGCGGAGACGGGCAGCGAGGTGGTGCGCCGTTTCAGCGGCGCACTCGACGCCCTCGCGGACCAGCACCGTGGCGAGAGCGTCGTCGTCATCAGCCACGGAGGCGTCATGTCCCTCTCCATCGCTGACACGTCGACGAACGCCACCTCGCAGCTGACCCGCCAGCGCGTGCTGCCCAACTGCGCCGTCGTCACCGTCGAGATCGATGGGGACGGATGGCGCCTCGTCGGGGACTGGCCCGGCCGACCGCACCCCGGCTGAAAAGACCGCACCCCGCCCCGCTGCGCACCCCGCTCCGCTGCGCACCCCGCCCGCTGCGCCTGCTCTTCGCACGCGATCTCGGCGACCTGTGTGCCGCCGGGCGCCACATCTCTGCGAGATGGAGGGCGCAGCACCCGAGACGGAGGTCAGAGCACCCGAGATGCAGGTCGCAGCACCCGAGACGGAGGTCGCAGCACCTCAGAACAGCCGCGAGTCCACGTCGTCGATGCCGCGCAGGGCCGCGTAGTCGAGCACGACGCAGCGGATCCCGCGGTCCTCGGCGAGGACCCGGGCCTGCGGCTTGATCTCCTGGGCGGCGAAGATCCCGGTCACCGGGGCGAGGTGCGGGTCGCGGTTCATCAGCTCGAGGTAACGGGTCAGCTGCTCGACCCCGTCGATCTCGCCGCGTCGCTTGATCTCGATGGCCACGTGCCGGCGGTCGTCGTCCCGGGCCAGGATGTCGACCGGCCCGATCGCCGTCATGTGCTCGCGCCGGACCAGCGACCAGCCGGCGCCGAGGGTGTGGATGTGCTCGGCGAGCAGCCGCTGCAGGTGGGCCTCCACCCCGTCCTTCACGAGTCCCGGGTCGACCCCGAGCGCATGGCTCGAGTCGTGAAGGACCTCGTGGATCTTCACCCTAAGCCGGTCCTCCGACTTGGCGTGCTGCACGACCCACACGCTGACGACCCCCTCGGCCGCCTCGGCCGTCTCGGGCTCGACCTCGGCCATGGCGCAGGGCGGGGACATCCAGTTGAGCGGCTTGTAGGAGCCGCCGTCGCTGTGCACGAGCACCGAGCCGTCGGCCTTGACGAGCAGGAGCCGGGTCGCGAGCGGGAGGTGGGCCTGCAGACGGCCCTCGTATTCGACGGCGCAGCGGGCAATGACGAGTCGCACCGGCACAGCGTAGGTGACCGCGGCCGCAGGACGCCCGCACAGAGCCGAGGCACTGGATCCGCAGGTGGCGCGACAGGCTCAGGGTCCTCTCGGCAGCTCGATCTGCATCGTCAGGCTCGGCGGACCGGGCTTCGGACGCCGCGGCTCGCGCACCCCGGCGAGACCGTCGGTGTCTGGTCCGCCGTCGGGTCCGCCGTGAGGAGCGACGACCTGGCCCCGTGGCGGCCACGTCGCTGCCACACCACCGTGACCTCCCCGCCGCGGGTGGTGTCGACGTGCGCCTCGGCCAGGGCACGGCATACCCGCTCGTATGCCGCCTCGGCCGACCGCGCCCGCACCGTGCGGGTGGAGCTCCACCGCCGATGGAGCCGGACGTCGACCATAAAACGGGCCATGAGCCCATGATGCGACCCCCGTCACACCGTCGTCCAGCGTCGGAGCGGCGCGAGTGTGACCGCCGTCGCCCGCAAGGAACCTCCCGGCGGGTGGGCGGCTCTGCCAGACTCGCCGACATGTCACGAGAGTTCACCAAGGTCGGCGTCATCGGGCTCGGCACCATGGGTGCCGGCATCGTGGAGGTCTTCGCGCGCAACGGGATCGACGTCGTCGCCGTCGAGGTCGACGACGCCGCCCTCGCCCGGGGCCGGGGTGTCCTCGAGCACTCCACCGCGCGTGCCGTCAGCCGCGCCAAGCTGACGCCCGAGGACGAGACGGCCCTCCACGCCCGGGTCCGGTTCACCTCCGACCTGAGCGCCCTCGCCGACTGCCAGCTCGTCGTCGAGGCGGTGCCGGAGCACCTCTCGCTCAAGAAGGAGATCTTCGCCAAGGTCGACCAGATCGTCGGCGAGGACGCGATCCTCGCGACAAACACCTCGTCGCTGCCGGTCACCGAGATCGCCGTCGCCACGTCCAATCCCAAGCGGGTCGTCGGGATGCACTTCTTCAACCCGGCGCCGGTGCTCCAGTTCGTCGAGGTCATCCGCACCGTCGTCACGGAGGACTCGGTGTTTGAGGACGTCAAGGCGCTTGCCGAACGCCTCGGCAAGCGTCCGGTCATCGTCGGCGACAAGGCCGGGTTCATCGCCAACGCCCTGCTCTTCGGCTACCTCAACCATGCCGTGTCGATGTATGAGACCCGCTATGCCACCCGCGAGGACATCGACGCCTCGATGCGGCTGGGATGCGGCCTGCCGATGGGCCCGCTCGCGCTGATGGACCTCATCGGCCTCGACACGGCATACGAGATCCTCGACACGATGTACAAGCAGGGTCGCGACCGTCTCCACGCGCCGAGCCCGATCATCAAGCAGATGGTCTCCGCAGGACTGAAGGGTCGCAAGTCCGGGCGAGGCTTCTACAGCTATGCCGAGCCCGGGTCGTCGCAGGTCGTCCCGGACGCGTCGACCCCCGCTGGTGTCGCCGCGGCGGGAGCGACGTTGCGCACCATCGAGCGGGTCGGTGTCGTCGGCTCCGGCACGATGGCGACCGGCATCATCGAGGTCTTCGCCAGGGCGGGGTATGCCGTGACGTTCGTCGCGCGCTCGCCGGAGCGGCTCGCGGGGGTCCAGGCCGCGATCGCCAAGAGCCTCGCCAAAGCCGTCGACCGGGGGAAGCTGTCGACGCAGGACGCGGCGCTCGTGTCGGAGCGGGTCACCGGGACGACCAGCCACGACGACCTGGCCGAGGTCGACCTCGTCGTCGAGGCGATCGTCGAGGAGCTGGCCGCCAAGCAGGAGCTCTTCCGGACGTTGGACAAGGTCTGCAAGCCGGGGGCGATCCTCGCGACGACGACCTCGTCGCTGCCGGTCATCGACTGCGCGGTCGTCACCTCGCGGCCCGAGGACGTCATTGGCATGCACTTCTTCAACCCGGCGACGATCATGAAGCTCGTCGAGGTCGTCTCCACGGTCTCGACCACGCCCGACGTGACGGCCACGGTGGTGGACCTGACGGCCAAGCTCGGCAAGCACCCCGTCTCGTGCGGTGACCGGTCCGGGTTCATCGTCAACGCCCTGCTCTTTCCCTACCTCAACGACGCCGTCCGGATGCTCGAGGCGCACTACGCCACGGCCGACGACATCGATGCTGCGATGAAGACCGGCTGCGGCTACCCGATGGGGCCGTTCGAGCTGCTCGACGTCGTCGGTCTCGACGTGTCCCTGGCGATCCAGCGCGAGCTCTACCTCGAGTTCCGGGAGCGCGGATTCGCCCCCGCACCGCTGCTCGAGCACCTGGTGACGGCCGGCTACCTGGGACGGAAGTCGGGCCGGGGTTTCCGCACCTACCCCTGAAGGCTGACCGCTGGGGGCGAACCCACCGCGTGATGTCGGAGACCTGTCGCCCCTCACGGTCCACAGGTCTCCGCGATGACTCCTGGCCCGCCCGCCCACGGCGTAGGTGCTGCGTCGGCACGGGTGAGGCGCGCCGGTCCAGCCCCGGGCGCGCAGGGTGTCCCGACGTCGACCGCCAGCTCGCACGGTGTCCCCGCCACGCTCCGCCAGAGGGCGCGGACCGTCAGCCAGCCACCACCACCCGTCGAGCGGTCCCGGGTCCCGTCCTCTCCGAGATCTCTGGGGAGAGCGCAACCGCGCCAGGCGCAGCGTCCGGTGAGCAACCCGGCATACGCGAGGATGGGTCCATGCCCCGCGCCAACCGCCGCCGCCGCGACGAGGCCCCCATCGACCTCGCCAGGGTCAGTGGTGGCAGCACGAGCACCGATCGGTATGCCGGGGGCCTGTGGACCGTGCGCCGCGTCTCGGGGGCGACGGCGAGCCGTGACTACCTCTGCCCGGGGTGCCACCAGGACATCGCCATCGGGACGCCCCACGTCGTCGCGTGGCCTGCGGAAGGCGTTGGGGGAGTTGGGGATCGGCGACACTGGCACTCCGGGTGCTGGCAGCGGCGGGACGCCCGGCCGGCCGGCAACCCCTATCGGTAGCCTGCACGGATGAGCCGCGACCCCGACGAGATCCGCGCCAACTCGATCCTCCCGGCCCGGCGACGGGACGTGGAGCTGCACACCGCGGACGGCCTGACGCTCGTGGGCGAGCTGGCGCTGCCGGCGGAGCAGGACCCGGTGGCCACCCTCGTCACGCTCCATCCCCTGCCGACGCACGGCGGCTTCATGGACAGCCACGTCTTCAAGAAGGCGGCCTTCCGGCTGCCGGCCCTGGCCGACCTCGCTGTGCTCCGGTTCAACCTGCGCGGGGTGACGTCACCCCGGGGCACGTCGCAGGGCAACTTCGACGGCGGGCAGGACGAGCGCTTCGACGTGGCCGCGGCCATCGAGCTGGCAGAGTTCCACGACGAACCCGAGCTGCCGCACCGGTGGCTCGTCGGGTGGTCGTTCGGCACCGACCTGACGCTGATGTACGGCCTCGACCCGTCCATCACCGGCGCCATCCTGCTCAGCCCGCCCCTGCGCTTCAGCCAACCGGAACACCTTGCGGCGTGGGCCGACTCGGGCAAGCCGCTCGTGGCGCTGGTCCCCGAGCTCGACGACTACCTGCGTCCGGAGGAGGCCCGTGAGCGGTTCTCCGCCGTGCCACAGGCCGAGGTCGTGGCGATCGAGGGGGCCAAGCACCTGTGGGTCGGTGAGCCCTACGTCCGCCGGGCCCACCAAGAGATCGTGACGCGGGTGAACCCGGCTACGCCCCCGCTGGCGACGACCTGGCCCACCGCAGACCAGCAGCACGAGCCGGGTCCGGCCCGAATCCAGAGCTAGCTGAGAGCTGGCTGTTGGCTGGTCGGGCGCGTCAGACCCGACGTTGGCGGGGGACGAGCACCTCCTCGTAGAGCAGCAGCAGGCCCGCCGCCGCCGGGATGGCGAGCAGCGCTCCGAGCATGCCGAGCAGGGTGCCACCGGCAAGCGCCGCAATCACGGTCACCGCCCCGGGCACCGAGACGGTGCGCTGCATGATCCGTGGGGCCACGAGGTAGTTCTCGGTCTGCTGGTAGACGATGAAGTAGACGATCGCGATGATCGCCTTTCTGGGGTCGTCGAACACGGCCACCGTCGCGACCAGCACGGCCCCCAGGGTGGCGCCGACCATCGGTACGAGCCCGAGGAAGCCGACCGCGACGGCCAGCACCGCGGCATACGGGATGCCGACGATCTCCATCATGATCCAGGCGCAGAAGGCGTTGACGGTGGCGACGACGACCTGGCCGATGGCGTAGGAGCCGACCCGGCGCATGATCTCCTCGGACAGCGAGATGAAGCGTGGGCGGCGGCTGGCCGGCACGACTGCATAGGCGGCCTGCTTGAGCGCCGGTAGCGAGGAGAGGAAGTAGAGGGAGAGGACGAGGACGGTCAGCGTCGAGAAGATCCCCGAGGCGATGACCCGCCCGGCCCCGAGGACCCCGCCGGCGACCTGGGACATGAAGGTGCCGTCGGTGATCCTCTTGCTGAACTCGTCCTGGAGCTTGGCGAACACCTGGTAGTGCTGGTCGAGCTCCTGCAGGCGCGGGTTGCGCAGGAGCTGGTCGAGATAGGCCGGTGCGTTGTTGGCCAGCTCGGTGCCCTGCTGGGTGACCGGCGGCCCGACGACGAAGCCGAAGAGCACGAAGACGAGCACGAGGAAGCCGAAGACGACGGTGACCGACGGCCCCCGGGACATCCCGCGGCGCACGAGCACCTCGACCACGGGGTTGAGCGCCAGGGTGAGGAAGAAGGAGACGACAAGCAGGGTGATGACGGTGTCGAGGGACGAGATCGCCTGCCAGAGAACGTATGCCGTGAGCACACCGATCGCGCCGACGAACCCGACGTAGAACGGGGACTGCCGATTGAGCGGGCGCCCCGCCTGGCCGTACTGTCGACGCGTGGCAGCGGCCCGGTCGCCGGCTCCGCTGTCGTCGGCTGCCCGGTCGCCGTCCGCGAGCGGGAGGACGTCGCCGAGCAGGTCGTGGGTCAGCTGCTCGTCCTCCGGCTCGGGGGCCCAGGCGATCAGGAGGCGGTTGCTCTCCCGCAGCCGGTCGCGCTGGCGCCGGCGGAAGTCGCGCACCCGATCGAACATGATCAAACCCTAACGGGCCGGGTGACGGCGGTCCCTCAGACGTTGCGGAAGCGGCCGAGCTCCTCGGCGAACTGCGCCCGCTTGTCCGGGTCGGTCACGCCCAGGCCCTCCTGGGGGGCGAGGGTGAGCACGCCGACCTTGCCCTGGTGGAGGTTGCGGTGCACGTCGTAGGCGGCCTGCCCGACCTCCTCGAGGGGGTAGGCCCGGCTCAGCGTCGGGTGGATCAGCCCCCGGTGGATCAGCTCGTTGGCCTCCCACGCCTCGCGGTAGTTGGCGAAGTGCGACCCGATGACCCGCTTGAGGTTCATCCACAGGTAGCGGTTGTCGTACTCGTGCATGTATCCCGACGTCGACGCGCAGGTGACGATCGTGCCGCCCTTGCGCGCGACGAACACGCTCGCGCCGAACGTCTCGCGGCCCGGGTGCTCGAGCACGATGTCGGGATCCTTGCCGCCGGTCAGCTCGCGGATCCGGGCCCCGAGCCGCTTCCACTCCCTGGGGTCCGAGGTGGTCTCGTCGCTCCAGAACCGGTAGCCCTCTCCGGTGCCCTCGGACCGGTCGATGACGAGCTCCGCACCCATCTTGCGGCAGATGTCGGCCTTGTCGGGCGAGGAGACCACACAGATCGGAGTCGCGCCCCCGGCGAGGGCCATCTGGGTCGCGTAGGACCCCAGTCCACCGCTGGCACCCCAGACGAGGACGACGTCGCCGAGCTTCATCCCCGCACCGTTGCGCGAGATGAGCTGGCGGTATGCCGTGCTGTTCACCAGCCCGGGGGAGGCCGCCTCCTCCCAGGTGAGGTGGCTCGCCTTGGGCATCAGCTGGTTGGTCTTGACGATCGCCAGCTCCGCGAGCCCGCCGAAGTTCGTCTCGAAGCCCCAGATGCGCTGCTCGGGGTCGAGCATCGTGTCGTTGTGGCCGTCGGCGCTCTCGAGCTCGACGGACAGGCAGTGGGCGACGACCTCCTGGCCGGGCTTCCACAGGTGCACGCCCGGTCCGGTGCGGAGCACGACGCCCGACAGGTCGGACCCGACGACGTGGTAAGGCAGGTCGTGCCGCTTGGCATAGGGAGAGGTGCGCCCGTAGCGCTCGAGGAACCCGAACGTCGCCATCGGCTCGAAGATCGAGGTCCAGACCGTGTTGTAGTTGATCGCGCTCGCCATCACGGCGACCAGCGCCTCACCGGGGGCGAGGTCCGGGACCGGGACGTCGTCGACGTGGAGCGACCGGCGCGGGTCCTTGTCACGGCTGGCCAGGCCCTCGAACATGGCGACCTCGTCCTTGTGGACCGTGACCCCCCGGTAGGTCTGCGGGATCCGGATCGAGGAAAACGTCTCCTCGCTCCGGTCGCCAGCGAGGATCGCGTCGCGGATCTCCTGCATCAGGGGGTCTCCTCAGCCTTCGATGGTGAGCTCGGCACGTGACTCGGCCCGAAACTACTGGGCCGCCATGCGCCCGGTAGGGGCCTGAGACCCCGGTCACGCGGTGACCTACCTCACGCATGGGCGTCTGGCCGGCCACGTCGCCGCTCTAGACTCGGGCCGTGAGAGAGCGTCCACGCCCCGGTGTCTGGCTGCCGGTCTCTCGACGTGCGGTGCTCGCCGCAGCAGCGGCGGGCTGCGTGCTCGGGACGACCCCGGTCACGCCCCCCGCCCACGCCGAGGTGTCCGCCGGTGGCGACGAGGCCCGGACGAGAACTCCGGCCGAGCGCCGACGCGCCGACCCGGGATCTGTCTCGTCGGTCTCGACGACCCATCCGCTGGTCGCGCTCACCTTCGACGACGGCCCCGACCCGGACCACACCCCCGAGGTGCTCACCATCCTGCGGCGGTATGCCGTGCCGGCCACCTTCTTCGTCGTCGGGGCCAACGCCGCGGCGCACCCCGAGCTCCTCGCCCGGATCCGGGCCGAGGGGCATGCCGTGGCCAACCACACCCAGAACCACCGCTGGCTGGACGAGCTGACCCAGGCCGAGGTCCGGGCCGAGCTGACCCTGGGGGGCCGCCACGTCGACGGGCCGGCGGTCGGCCTCTACCGACCACCACGGGGCTGGACCTCACCCCTGGTCGCCCGGGCCGGGCGCGACCTCGGGCTGCGGCCGATCTTCTGGAGCGACTGCGTCGAGGCACACTTCGACATCGGCGCGCGGGGTGCCGGCCTGCGAGTCGGGTACTTCGCCGAGCCGGGGTCGATCATCCTCATGCACGACGGGGGCAGCGTGGTCGGGCCGAACGCGCAGCGCATCGACAGGAGCCGGTCCGTTGCCGCACTGCCCCATCTCATCGAAAAACTCCAGAAACGGTCCCTTACGCCGGTGACGGTGCCGCAGCTCCTCTCCGTCAGCCGGACGGCTCAGTAGCCGCCACCGGCGGGCTGGACCAGCTCGACGAGGATGCCGCCGGCGTCCTTGGGGTGGATGAAGTTCACCCTGCTGTCCGAGGTGCCCCGGCGCGGCGCGTCATAGAGCAGCCGCAGCCCACGCTCGCGCAGCACGGCACTTGCCGCCTCGATGTCCTCGACCCGGTAGGCGACCTGCTGCACGCCGGGTCCGCCGCGTGCGAGGAACGTCGCGATCGTCGACTCGGGCGAGAGGGGCGCGAGGAGCTGGATGCAGGCACCGGAGTCCCCGACGGACATCATCGCCTCACGGACGCCCTGCTCCTCGTTGACCTCCTGGTGCGCCAGCCGCATGCCGTAGGTGTCGCGGTAGAACGCGATCGCCTCGTCGAGGTCGCTCACGGCGACCCCGACGTGGTCGATCGCGGTGAACAGGTGCGGGAAGTCGCTCATACCGCGAGCCTAGGCGCTTGCCCGGCATACGGAGGCGCGGGTCGCGGCGCCGCTAGAGTGCGCGTACCTGGTTGTTGCGCTTGTCGTGCGTCAGCTCGGCGAGGCCGAGGGCCTCGAGCAGCGGCGGGAGATACATCCCGAACCGGCCCCGGTAGCCCCTGCGCAGCCCGTACCAACCCCCGACCGGGTTGTCCGCCGCACGGCCGAACGCCAGGGCGCTGCCGTCCGCGGCCGGCTTCAGCTCGTCGGCGGCGCCGAGCGGTACCCAGTCACCCTGCACCACCAGCCAGGCATGGAGGTCGTCGATCGCGCGGGCGTGGTACCGCAACGTCGTCGAGCCGACCCGGCAGACCAGCTCGGCCGGGTCCGCGTCGTCGTCGCGGGACATCGTGTAGTCCGAGCTGCCCGGGGCCGTCGTGAGGACCCACGGGTCGTCCTTGGCGCCCGATCCAGTGCTCATGGGACAGGCGTAGCGCACCCGCGGGTCGCCGCGCAAGGGGCTGCCGCGACACCCGGGCCAGGTATGCCGTGCCCGCCGGTGTGGCGCTCGCCACCCACGGCGCGCGGGCGGGGCCGGGGCAGCCGTGGCTAGAGTGAGGCTCGTCCACCGACGCTGCTGAGACCGCCTGCTGGAGGCTTGACATGAGCACGAACCCGACCGTCATCGTCGCGGGAGCCCGCACCGGCATGGGGCGGCTGCTGGGGTCCCTCAAGGACTTCTCCGGCTCCGACCTCGGCGGGTTCGCCATCAGGGGCGCCCTCGAGAAGTCCGGTGTCGCGCCGGAGCAGGTCGACTACGTCATCATGGGCCAGGTCCTGCAGGCCGGGGCCGGGCAGATCCCCGCGCGCCAGGCCGCGACCAGGGCCGGCATCCCCCTGTCCGTCCCGGCGCTGACCATCAACAAGGTCTGCCTCTCCGGCCTCAACGCCATCGCGATGGCCGACCAGCTGATCCGCGCCGGCGAGTTCGAGATCGTCGTCGCCGGCGGCCAGGAGTCGATGACCAACGCGCCGCACCTGCTCGAGAAGTCGCGCGAGGGCTACAAGTACGGTGACGTGGCGCTGAAGGACCACATGGCGGCCGACGGCCTCTGGGACTCCCTGACCGACCAGCCGATGGGGCTGCTGACGGAGCAGGCCAACACCGGCGAGCAGGCGTTCACCCGGCAGGAGCAGGACGCGTTCGCGGCCCGCTCCCACGAGCTCGCGGCCAAGGGCTGGAAGGACGGCCTCTTCGACGACGAGGTCATCACCGTGGCCATCCCGCAGCGCAAGGGCGACCCGGTCGAGTTCAAGGCCGACGAGGGCATCCGCGCGGACACGACGACCGAGACGCTCGGCAAGCTGCGCCCGGCCTTCTCCAAGGACGGGACGATCACCGCGGGCTCGGCCTCGCAGATCTCCGACGGAGCCGCGGCCGTCGTGGTGATGAGCCGGACGAAGGCGCAGGAGCTCGGCCTGACGTGGATCGCCGAGATCGGCGCCCACGGCGTCGTGGCGGGTCCCGACTCCACCCTCCAGGCCCAGCCGGCGAACGCGATCGCCAAGGCCTGCGAGCGCGAGGGGATCACCCCTGCAGACCTGGACCTGATCGAGATCAACGAGGCGTTCGCCGCCGTCGGTCTCGCCTCGACGAAGCAGCTCGGCGTCGACGCCGACAAGGTGAACGTCAACGGTGGCGCGCTCGCCGTGGGTCACCCGATCGGGATGTCGGGCGCCCGGCTCGTCCTCCACCTCGCCCTCGAGCTGGGGCGCCGTGGCGGCGGCGTCGGTGCGGCGGCGCTCTGCGGCGGCGGCGGCCAGGGCGACGCCCTGATCCTGCGCGTCCCGCAGAAGTAGTCCCGCCCCGTTGGCTGCCCGATCCGTCGACGTCCCGGCCCTGGTCGCGGCGGCCCGGGCCGGCTCCCCGCGCGCCGTGGCCCGGCTCATCTCTCTCGTCGAGGACGCCCATCCGGCGCTGCGTGAGGTGATGGCGGCGCTGGCCCCGCACACCGGTCACGCCCACGTCATCGGGCTGACCGGGTCGCCCGGCGTCGGGAAGTCGACCTCGACCACCACGATGGTCGGGGCCTTCCGCGCGCGGGGCAAGCGCGTCGGCATCCTCGCCGTCGACCCGTCCTCGCCCTTCTCCGGCGGCGCGCTGCTCGGGGACCGGGTGCGGATGCAGGACCATGTGCTCGACCCCGAGGTCTACATCCGCTCGATGGCCTCCCGGGGCCACCTCGGCGGGCTGTCGTGGACGACGCCCCAGGCCCTGCGGGTGCTCGATGCTGCGGGGTGCGACGTCATCCTCGTCGAGACGGTCGGTGTGGGTCAGTCGGAGGTCGAGGTCGCCGGCCTCGCCGACACGACGATCGTGCTGCTCGCGCCGGGGATGGGCGACGGCATCCAGGCGGCCAAGGCCGGCATCCTCGAGATCGGCGACCTCTTCGTCGTCAACAAGGCCGACCGGGACGGCGCCGACGCGACCGTCCGGGACCTGCGGCACATGATCTCGCTCGGCGACCGGACCGAGCCGGGGCTCTGGCGCCCGCCCGTCGTCAAGACGGTCGCCGCGCGCGGCGAGGGCCTCGACGACGTCATGGAGGCCGTCGACAAGCACGTCGAGTGGCTCTCCTCCTCCAGCGCGCTGCGCCAGCGCCGGCTGGCTCGCGCCGGCACCGAGATCGAGGCCATCGCGATGGCGGCCCTGCGCTCGCGGATCGCCAGCCTGCGCCACGACGAGTCGCTCGACCGGCTCGCGGCCGACGTCGTCGACGGGCGCAGTGACCCGTATGCCGCGGCCGACCAGGTCGTGGCCGCCCTGACCTGACAAGGGGTTCCACGGGTCCTCGAGGTTATGGGAGGTATGTGGGGATATGCATCTCCACCGCGGGTCCACGGGGGCTCCACCGGGCAGGTCGAGCGAGGTGAGGTGCGACACGTGCGGCGCGCCGACGGGCGCGCAGACATGCCGGGGATGGTGGCCACGGGCTACCCTGAATGCGGTCCACTGTTGCTCGGGCCGTGCCGAGACGACGCTTGGACGACCACCGATGACAGACACGCTTGTGCGCCGGGCCCTCGTGGTCGGCACCGCCGCCCGGTGGGGTGCGGCCCTGGAGGGTGCGTGGGCGGTGCCCGCCGTGCGGCAGGGCACGTGGGGTTCGGGCCTCATCCTCGTCGGCTCGCTGACGCCTGCCTTCCTGCCCGAGGACAACGCCTTCGACCACATCTGGCTGCTGCGGCAACTGCAGTTCGGGGCGGGACGGGTGCTCGCCACGGCCCTGCTGCTCCTCGGCGTCTTCATCCTCTTGCGTGCCTGGCTGCGGCTCCACCCCCGCGACGACGGCGTCGACGTCAGCCGGGCCACGCTGGCTCTTTGGGGCCTGCCGCTGCTGCTGGCGCCCCCGCTGTTCAGCAGCGACGCCTACAGCTATGCCGCGCAGGGGCGAATCGTCCACCAGGGGTTCGACCCCTACTCGGTGGGGCCGGGGCTCATCGGTGGTCAGTTCGGCGAGCAGGTCGACCCCCTCTGGCTCTGGACGCCGGCGCCCTACGGTCCCCTGGCGCTGCAGATCCAGCACTTCGTCGTCGACCTCATGCAGAGCAACCCCTACGCGTCCGCGGTGGGGATGCGGTTGCCTGCCGTCGCGGCGCTGGTGGTCATCGCCACGCTGCTGCCGCGCATCGCCACGGCGCTCGGTCGGGACGCGCGGTTCGCGCTGTGGCTCGGCGTCCTCAACCCCCTGACCGTCCTGCACCTGCTCGGCGGGGCCCACAACGACGTCATGATGATCGCCCTCGTCGTGCTCGCCCTGTGGCTCGCGACCCAGCGGCGCCTCGTGCTGGCGTCCCTGGCCGTCGCCCTGGCCGCCTCGGTCAAGCAGCCCGCCATCGTGGCGGTCGTGGCGGTGGGTCTACTCTGCGCTCCGG
Source organism: Lapillicoccus sp. (assembly GCF_046595215.1). NCBI lineage: Bacteria > Bacillati > Actinomycetota > Actinomycetes > Micrococcales > Intrasporangiaceae > Lapillicoccus > Lapillicoccus sp. The sequence continues at coordinate 26,012 of NZ_JBKJPP010000214.1, forward strand.
CTGCGCCGCGGTCGCGTCAGGGCTCGTGGACCCGGGAGCGTCTCGTCCACGTCGGGCTCGCATCCGGCGTCGCGGCCGGCGGCTTCGCCCTCATTACGGCCCTCTCCGGCCTGGGCTACGGCTGGCTCGGCGCGATGCACGTCCCGGGCGAGGTACGCACCTACCTCGCCCCGTCCACGGCCCTCGGCTCCCTGCTCGAGTTCCTCATGACGCTGACGGGGCACCGGGTCGGCGCCGGCTACGCCGTCCCGGCCGTGCGCGCCGTGGGTCTGCTGGTCTGCGCAGGCATCGTGGGCTGGCTGGTCGTCCGGAAGGCTCCCCGTCAGCCAGTGACCGCGCTCGTGGCGATCTTCCTGGCCATCGTCGTCCTGGCTCCGTCGCTGCACCCGTGGTACGTCCTGTGGGGCGGGCTGCTGCTCGGCCTCACCTCCGTGGACCGGGCCCGGCTGCGGGCGGCGACGTGGCTGACGGTGCTCTTCGCGTGCTACGGCGTCATCGACTTCTCGGTGCACAACGGGCTCGTCGCGTTCGGCGTCTCCGGTGGCCTCGCGCTGCTCTGGCTGGCGACCGGGCATGACCGCGAGCTGGTCCACCTGGCCGACCTTGGTCCGCGTCGACTGCCGCGCCCGGGACTGGTGCGGTCGGAGGGCCGGGTCGCGAAGGAGTCCGCAGACGTTGATGCGGATGCTGCTCCCCGGGACGCGCCCGCTCGCCGCTCCGCCTGAGACCGGATGACCCTGGGTGGCTGTGGCTCGAACGCCACAGATGCGCACCTGAGCACCATCCCGGCTCGCGACCTACGCAACCACACGTGATCGGTGCTGCGGCAGGTCTCGGAGGGTGAGCCCGTGATGATCAGCCTCAACGGCCTGCCGGTGGCTGAGCTCAATTCGATCCCCTCTACCCGACGGCTGTCGCTCTCCCGAGCGGAGTTCCTCGCGCAGCTCGTGGGGCGTCAGGCTGATGCGGTTCTTCGAGGCGACCTTCGCGATCTCGGGGACGTGACGACAGACGACCTGGGGCCGATTCGTTGACCAGGCGCCGACCGCTCGATCGAGCGGCCAGGGGGCTCCTCGACACCGGGCACCTGCCGGACAAGCCGGACGTGTCTGTTGTGACCCTCGCCGAAGGGCAGGCTGGGTGCTGGCAGCCAAGGACACGCTCACCCCGGCACGACGCCTTCGCAGCGCTCGCAGTGATCGGCGGGCCAGAGGTCATCAGAGTCTGACGGTCCTCGCTCGGCCACCTCGGTCGTCGCAGTGGCAGGCCGGTGGACCGCACGAGCCGCGCCGCGGCATCCCGCGCCGTTCCCGGGGGCCCGAGACCCGGGCGTTGGCCTTCTCGCCGCGGTGCCACTCTAGGATGGAGGCCGACCGCGCCAGTGACGCCCCGGTCCGACCCCCCTGCGGCGACGTGCCGCGAGAACCTGGAAGGGACTCATGGAAACCTGGCCCGGCAAGCCCTACCCGCTCGGTGCGACCTACGACGGCAGCGGTGTCAACTTCGCCGTCTTCTCGGAGGTTGCCGACAAGGTCGAGCTCTGCCTCGTGGACGACGGGGGCACCGAGACCCGGATCGCGCTGCCCGAGGTGGACGGGTTCGTCTGGCACGGGTTCATCCCGGGCATCCAGCCGGGGCAGCGCTACGGCTTCCGCGTGCACGGTCCCTACGACCCCGAGCAGGGCCACCGGTGCAACCCCGCCAAGCTCCTCCTCGACCCCTATGCCAAGGCGATGGACGGCGAGATGGACGGCGACCCGTCGCTGTTCTCCTACGAGTTCGACGACCCCAACGCCGGTCTCGACAACGTCGCCAACACGGACGACAGCCTCGGCCACACCCTGATGTCCGTCGTCACCAACCCGTTCTTCGACTGGGGCCAGGACCGCTCGCCGGGCCACGAGTATCACGAGAGCGTCATCTACGAGGCCCACGTCAAGGGCCTGACCATGCAGCATCCCGAGATCCCCGAGGAGATCCGCGGGACGTATGCCGCCATCGCCCACCCGGCGACGATCACCCACCTCACCAACCTCGGTGTCACCGCCATCGAGCTGATGCCCGTGCACCAGTTCGTCCAGGACTTCACCCTCCTGGACAAGGGCCTGCGCAACTACTGGGGCTACAACACCATCGGGTTCCTCGCGCCACACAACGGGTACGCCGCCTACGGCACCCGGGGGCAGCAGGTCACCGAGTTCAAGACGATGGTCAAGGCGCTGCACGAGGCCGACATCGAGGTCATCCTCGACGTCGTCTACAACCACACGGCCGAGGGCAACCACCTCGGGCCGACCCTGGCCTTCCGCGGACTGGACAACAACGCCTACTACCGTCTCGTGCAGGAGGACCTCGGTCACTACTACGACACGACCGGCACCGGGAACTCGCTGCTCATGCGGCACCCGCACGTGCTCCAGCTGATCATGGACTCGCTGCGCTACTGGGTCCTCGAGATGCACGTCGACGGCTTCCGCTTCGACCTCGCCGCGACGCTGGCCCGCCAGTTCCACGAGGTCGACCGCCTGTCGGCGTTCTTCGACCTCGTGCAGCAGGACCCGGTGGTGAGCCAGGTCAAGCTCATCGCCGAGCCGTGGGACGTCGGCGAGGGCGGCTACCAGGTGGGCAACTTCCCACCGCAGTGGTCGGAGTGGAACGGTCGGTACCGCGACACGATCCGCGACTTCTGGCGCGGCGAACCCTCCACACTCGCCGAGTTCGGCTACCGCTTCACCGGCAGCTCCGACCTGTACGAAGCCGACACCCGACGCCCGACCGCCTCGATCAATTTCGTCACCGCACACGACGGCTTCACGTTGCGCGACCTCGTGTCGTACAACGACAAGCACAACGACGCCAACGGTGAGAACGGCAACGACGGCGAGTCACACAACCGTTCGTGGAACCACGGCGCCGAGGGCCCCACCGACGACGCCGGTATCGCTGCGTTCCGCGCTCGGCAGCAACGCAACCTGGTGACCACGCTGCTGCTCTCGCAGGGCGTGCCGATGCTGCTCGGCGGCGACGAACTCGGACACACCCAGGGCGGCAACAACAACGCCTACTGCCAGGACAACGAGATCTCGTGGTTCAGCTGGGACAACGTCGACACCGACTTCGCGAAATGGTGTCAGCGAATCATCTCGTTCCGCCGCGAACATCCGGTCTTCCGGCGCCGCCGGTGGTTCCAAGGTCGCAAGATACGCGGCATCGACGATCTCGCCTGGCTGCGTCCTGACGGCGAGGAGATGACCGACGACGACTGGGACGCCGGGTTCGCACGCGCCGTGGCCGTGTTCATGAACGGCGCCACGATCCCGACCACCGACGCCTATGGCGAACGCATCGTCGACGACTCGTTCCTGGTGATCTTCAATGCGTCGGACGAGCAGATCGACTGGTGCATTCCCGGACCCGAGTGGAGCCGGCGTTGGACGATCGACCTCAACACTGCAGACCCGAAGCGGGGTGTCTCTCGCAGCGCCAACAAGCGCCCCGGCGACCGGCTGGCGGTGCCCGACCGCTCGATGGTGGTGCTGCGTTCCGTGAAACCACCGAGCCGCGACCCCGTCCTTCAACGACCGGCTGCGTCGATCATGGAGATGTTGCCCGAGAAAGACGTCGGGCGATGATGGCGCGATGACGACCGACGCACTGCGATCACGTGCCGAGCAACTCGGGATCCTCACCAGCCATCACGACGTGAACGGCACGCTGCACCACGCAGACGACACCACCGTTTCCCACGTGGTCGCGGTGCTCGAAGCCGACCTGGCGTCGGCACGTTCGACCTCCCGGCTGGCGCCACCTCTGCATCTCGCCGGATCGGGGCCGCTGGTCGTGGGAGCCCACGTCACCGAAGCGAACCTGGTCGTGTCCGGGGCACCCGTCGACGTCGAGGTGGAGCACGGCAACGATGAGGACACCATCGATCTGCCGACGGAACTTCCGTGGGGATGCCATCAACTCCGATTCGACACCGATCGCGGGCCGGGCGAAACCGTCGTCGTGGTCGCCCCGCCGACCATGCTGCGCAGTGACCGGTTCGAAGGGGCCAGCGGGCTCTTCGCTCCCACCTACGCACTGTGGGAACACCAACGGCCGCTGCCATCGTTCGCCCACCTCCACGACCTCGCCCGCGCTGCGAAGGCGAACGGTATCGAGGTGGTGTCGACGCTGCCGCTCTACGCGACCTACCTCGACGAGCCATTCGACCCCAGCCCCTACTCGCCGGTGAGTCGGCTGCACTGGAACGAGGTATACCTCGACGACACCGGGCTGCCCGCTGCACCTGTCCCCACCGTCGGCTCCATCATCGACTGGGGCGCGCTCGCAGCTCGACGGCGACGTCAACTCGTCGACGCGACCAATGCACTGAGCCCCGAGATGCAGGACCAGCTGACAGCATTCGCCGCCGCACATCCTGACGTCGGCTCGTACGCGCGGTTCCGTGCCGGTCGAGACGCCGACGGCGACCTGATCGTCGAACAGTCTCATCTCCTCGCGCAATACCTCGCCGATCAACAGCTCGGCGCGATTCGAGCCGATCCCAACGCCGCGGCGCTCGCTCTCGATCTCCCGATCGGGTCGCACCCACAGGGCTACGAGGTGTGGGCCGACCCGTCGATGTTCGCACCCCAGATGAGCGTCGGTGCTCCCCCCGACTCGTTCTTCGCCGACGGCCAGAACTGGGGTTTCCCGCCACCGTTGCCGTCAGCGATGCATGCGAGCGGCCATCGACTGTGGCGCCAACTGATCGAACGGGTCGGCCGTCACGCGGACATCTTGCGCATCGATCATGCCATGGCGGTGCATCGCCTGTGGTGGGTGCCCGAGGGCTTCTCCGCCACGCATGGTGTCTATGTGAGGTACCCGCAAGACGAGATCCTTGCGGTGATCGCCGCGTCGGCGGCCTCCGCCGGCGTCACGATC
>NZ_JBKJPP010000044.1:0-6852 GCF_046595215.1 Lapillicoccus sp.
GCAGGTAGGTCGTCAGGTGGCGCCACACCTTGGTCCGGTTGGCGTCGTGGGCAAGACGGGTCTCGAAGTACCCCGGGGTGTATCCGTCCCCCGCCGCGTCGGTGGCTCCAGTCACCAGGATGCTCCTTCGTCCGTCTGCGCTCCAGCGGCCCGAAGCGTAACAGCCACGGCCCGGGCGTCTCGGTGCCGAGGAGAGCGGCCCCTCCTCGCTAGAGTGCCCGGCAGACGAGCGGCACGGGAGATGGAGGCACGATGACGGCATCCGCGCGAGCCGGTGCACCCTCCCGAGCGGACGGTAGCGACACCTCGGGGATCCTCAGGGGGGAATCCCCGGCCGGTCGGATCGCCACGCTGTTCGTCGTTCCCTACGTCCTGCTCGCGATGGCCTGGCTCGGCTCGAACCCGCCGGTGGGCGCGCCCGACGAGGACGCCCACCTAGTCAAGGCACTCGGCATCGCCCGACTCGACATCGGGGTGCCCTACGCAGGGCCGGTGGACCTCACGCGGCCGCCGGCGGCGCGCAACGACTCCAACACCCGGGTGGTCACCATCCCCTCGCGGCTCTCCCCGGAGGGATACGGCTGCTTCGGCTTCCGTGCCGAGGTGACTGCCGACTGCCAGCCCCCACCTCCTGCCGACCGCGGAGACATCCAGATGGGCACGGACGTCGGGGCCTACCCGCCGTTCCTCTACCTCCCCGTGGGCATCGCGGCCGGCGCGGCATCCACCCCGCCCCAGGCGATCATGCTGGGCCGGGCCGTCATCCTCGTCGAGACGGCCCTGCTCCTCTGGCTGGCGGTGTGGCACCTCGTGCGGTGGATCGGCCGCCGGGCCGTGCTCGGGGTGGTCATCGCCGTGTCCCCGATGGCGGTCTTCTGCACGAGCATCCTCAACACCAGCGGGCTCGAGATCTTCGGCGCCCTCGGAGTCGCCGCAGTCGGCGCGGTCTTCCTGCGCCGACCGGAGTCATTGTCGAGCGGAGCGACGAAGGCCGTCATGCTGGTGTCCGGCTCGGCGCTGATCCTCGGCCGCCAGCTCGGCCTGGTGACGATGGCCGCCCTCGTCCTGCTCATGCTCGCGCTGGGCGCCGGTCCCCCACTGTGGGCCGAGGTCCGACGTGGGTCGGGCACGATGACCGCGACGGTCGCCCTCCTGGGCGTCGAGACGCTCGCGGTCGTCGCGTGGGAGCTCGCCTACGACCATCCTGCGCTGCTCGGCCCGTGGGCCTCACGGAGCAGCCTGCGCAGCTTCGCCGGCCGTTGGTTCCAGACCGCCACGGACGGAGTCGGGTCGTTCGGCTGGCTCGATGTCGGGATGGCGAGCTGGACCACCACGCTCTGGCTCGTGGCAGCCGCGGCGCTGCTCCTCGGTGGGCTCGTCCGGGGCCGCAGGCCGGACCGCCTCGTCATCGTGAGCATGTTCCTCGCCCTCGCGCTCCTGGCCTACGTCACCTGGTCCCGGGTCTTCGAGCCCGCCCAGTCCGGTCTGCAGGGCCGGCACCTGCTGCCCTTCTTCGCCTTCCTCCCGGTCTTTGCCGGCATCGTCGTTGCCGAGAGGATGAACCCAGCGACCTTCGGACGCCTGCTCATCGGCCTCGCCCTCGTCCTGCCCCCATTGCAGTTCTATGCACTCTTCCTCAATGCCAAGCGGTATGCCGTGGGCCTCACGAGCGAGCCGACGTGGTTCCTCCCGGCGGCCCGCTGGTCGCCACCCTTCGGCTGGCTTCCATGGCTCCTCCTCGGGTTCGTCGCGTGTCTGGGCATGCTTCTCGGCTGGGTGCACCTGGCGCGCACCTCGCCGCGGATCCCGGATCCCGGTCTGACGCCCACCCCGATGCCGGCCGTCGACGACGCCGCCGCCGTCGGCTCGCCGTAGGTCCCGTTGCCGTCCATGGGAGACACGGCGTCGATGGGTGACACGGCGTCACCGAGCGGAGAGACCCGGACCCGGCGGGTCGTGGCCCTCTTCGTGCTCCCCTATGTCCTGCTCGGTCTGGCCTGGCTGGCGTCCAACCCCGTCGCGGCCGCACCGGACGAGGACGCGCACCTCGTCAAGGCGTTGGGCATCGCCCGGTTCGACATCGGTGAAACCCTCGGGACCCGCGTCGACGGCCCCACCCTCGGCGCCGTCCGCAATGCCTCGATCACCCGGGTCGTGCTCATCCCCGCCGCCCTGGACCCGAGCGGGTATGCCTGCTTCAAGTTCGAGGCCGACGTCACCGCCGACTGCCAGCCGGCCCCCCCTGCGTCGTCCGGCAACGTGCAGGTCGCGACGACCGTCGGGGCCTATCCCCCGTTCGCCTACCTGCCGATGGGTCTCGCCGCCCGCGCCGCCTCGACGCCCTCCCAGGCCTTCACCCAGGCCCGGCTCGTCGTGCTGGCCGAGACCACCGCCTTGCTGTGGCTCGCGTGCCAGCACCTCGTCCGGTGGCTCGGACGGCGGGCCCTGCTCGGTGTCGCGGTCGCCCTGACGCCGGTCGCCGTGTTCTGCACGGCGATCCTCAACACCAGCGGACTGGAGATCTTCGGGGCGCTCGGGGTCGCCGCGGCGGTCGCGGTCGCCACCCGTCGACCCGAGTCGCTCACGGCCCGCGGGACGCAGGTCCTCGTCCTCGTCTCGGGCTCCGCGCTGGTCCTCAGCCGACAGCTCGGCCTCGTCACCATGGCCGCCCTCGTCCTGCTCCTGTTCGCCGTGGGCGGGTGGCCGCTCGTCCGGGCGGCGCTCCGGCGGGGCTCGTGGGTCCTGGTCGCCGTCATGGCCCTGATCGGCGTCCAGGTGGTCGCCGTCGTCGGGTGGGAACTGCGCTTCGACCACCCCGTGCTCCTCGGCCCCTGGGCGTCGCCCAAGAGCCTCGTCGACTTCGTCGCCCAGCTGCCCCAGTTGGTGCACGAAGGTGTCGGCTGGTTCGGCTGGCTCGACACCCGCCTGCCGACCTGGTTCACGAGCCTCTGGGCCGGAGTCGTCGCGGTGCTCGTCGCTGCAGCGCTCGTCCTCGGATCACGACGCGACCGGGTGGTCCTCGCCGCGATGGTGATCGCCGCTCTGGTCGTCGCCTACGTCACCTACGCCCGGGTGTTCCATCCCGTCGGTGCCGGCCTGCAGGGGCGACACATGCTCCCGTTCCTGGCGATCGTGCCCGTGCTCGCGGGCATCGTCGTCTCCGAACGGCTCCCCCGGCCGACCCTGGCCCTCCTGCCGGTGCTCGCGGTGGGCCTGCCCGCGCTCCAGCTCATCGGCCTCTATCTCAACGGCAAGCGCTATGCCCTCGGCCTGACGGGCGGGCCGCTCTGGTTCCTGCCGGGGGCCAACTGGGCACCCCCGCTCGGCTGGGTCCCCTGGCTCTCGCTCGGGCTCGTCGCCTGCCTCGCGATGGCCGCAGCCTGGCTGTGGCTCGCCCGCTCCTGCCCCGCTCCGGAGGGGTCGGGCCCGCCCGCCGCATGACCGGGGTCGAGCGACGGGCTGCCGGCCTCGCTGACGTCAGCCACGACGAAAGGGGCGGGTATGCCGGGGAGCCTGCTTCCCGGCATACCCGCCCCTTCGCGGTGACGCTGACTCAGTTGTCGGTGAACCCGAGGCTGACGTCGTCGAGCCGCACGGCCTCGCCACTGCCCGACCCGAAGGTCGAGTAGTCGTAGGCGTCGTAGCTCGGCATGGAGTACATCGCGGCCTTGGCCTCTTCGGTCGGCTCGACCTTGACGTTCCGGTAGCGCGGCAGACCCGTACCGGCCGGGATGAGCTTGCCGAGGATGACGTTCTCCTTGAGCCCGAGCAGCGGGTCCGACTTGGCCTCCATGGCGGCCTGGGTCAGGACCCGGGTCGTCTCCTGGAAGGACGCGGCCGACAACCACGACTCGGTGGCCAGCGACGCCTTGGTGATGCCCATGAGCTCCGGACGACCCGAGGCCGTCTTGCCGCCCTCGGCGAGGACCCGACGGTTCTCCACCTCGAAGCGACCGCGCTCGGCGAGGTCACCCGGGATGAGGTTCGCCTCACCCGCGTCGATGACCGTCACGCGACGGAGCATCTGGCGCACGATGACCTCGATGTGCTTGTCGTGGATCGAGACACCCTGCTGGCGGTAGACGTGCTGCACCTCGTCGACGAGGTGCATCTGGACCGCCCGAGGGCCGAGGATGCGCAGGACCTGCTTGGGGTCGATGGCGCCGGCCACGAGCTGGTGGCCGACCTCGACGTGCTGGCCGTCGGTGATCAGCAGTCGGGACCGCTTGCTCACGGGGTAGGCGTGCTCGTCGGTGCCGTCGTCCGGCACGAGGACGATCCGACGGGTCTTGTCGGTGTCCTCGACCTGGACGCGCCCGGTCGCCTCGGCGATCGGGGCGACACCCTTGGGGGTGCGCGCCTCGAACAGCTCGACGACGCGGGGCAGGCCCTGCGTGATGTCGTCACCGGCCACCCCCCCGGTGTGGAAGGTGCGCATGGTCAGCTGGGTGCCGGGCTCACCGATCGACTGGGCCGCGATGATGCCGACGGCCTCGCCGATGTCGACGAGCTTGCCGGTGGCCAGCGAGCGACCATAGCACCTGGCGCAGGTGCCGACCTTGCTGTCGCAGGTGAGGACCGAACGCACCTTGACCTTGTCGACACCGGCCGCGAAGAGCGCGTCGATGACGACGTCTCCGAGGTCGATCCCGGCGTCGGCGAGGCTGACGTTGGTGCTGGCGTCGACCACGTCCTCGGCGAGGGTGCGGGCATACACGCTGGTCTCGACATCCTCGTGGAGGACGCGCGTGCCCGTGCTGTCGGTGTCGGCGATCGGCATGGTCAGGCCACGCTCGGTGCCGCAGTCGTCCTCCCGGACGATGACGTCCTGCGACACGTCGACCAGTCGACGGGTCAGATAACCCGAGTCCGCGGTCCGCAGTGCGGTGTCCGCGAGGCCCTTGCGGGAACCGTGGGTCGAGATGAAGAACTCGAGCACCGAGAGACCCTCGCGGAAGTTCGCGCGGATCGGGCGGGGGATGATCTCGCCCTTCGGGTTCGACACGAGCCCACGCATGCCGGCGATCTGGCGCAGCTGCATCCAGTTGCCCCGGGCGCCGGAGGCCACCATCTTGTAGATCGTGTTGGTGGGCGGGATGTTGGCCCGCATCTCCTCCGCGACCTTGTTGGTGGCCTCGTTCCAGATCTCGATGAGGTCCTCACGGCGCTCGTTGTCCGTCATCGCCCCACGGTCGTAGAGCTTCTGGACCTTGGCGGCGCGGTCCTCGTAGGCCTCGAGGATCTCGATCTTGCGCGGCGGCGTGACGACGTCCGAGATGGCCACGGTCGAGCCCGAGCGGGTGGCCCAGTGGAAACCGGCCTCCTTCAGCGCGTCCAGGGAGGCAGCCACCTGCACCTTGGAGTAGCGCTCGGCCAAGTCGTTGACGATGGTCGACAGCTGCTTCTTGTCGACCGGTGCCTCCACGAACGGGTAGTCCAGCGGCAGCGTCTCGTTGAAGAGCGCGCGACCGAGGGTCGTCGAGATGATCAGCGACGCGACGATGCCGTCCTCGCCCACCTCGACACCCTCGGGCAGCTCGAAACCGGCCGGGGGCACGACGTCCGAGACGCGCAGCTTGATCCGGGAGCCGAGCTCGATCTGGTGGGCGTCGAACGCCATCCGAGCCTCGGCGGGAGTGCCGAACGCCCGTCCGGCGCCCTTGCCGTCCTCGACCTCGGAGGTCAGGTGGAAGAGGCCGATGATCATGTCCTGGGTGGGCATGGTCACCGGGCGACCGTCCGCCGGCTTGAGGATGTTGTTGCTCGACAGCATGAGGATGCGGGCCTCGGCCTGCGCCTCGGCGCTGAGCGGCACGTGGACCGCCATCTGGTCGCCGTCGAAGTCGGCGTTGAACGCCGTGCAGACCAGCGGGTGGATGCGGATGGCCTTGCCTTCAACCAGCACCGGCTCGAACGCCTGGATGCCCAGGCGATGCAGCGTCGGCGCGCGGTTGAGCAGCACGGGATGCTCGCGAATGACCTCTTCGAGCACGTCCCACACTTCGGGGACCTGCTTTTCGACCATCTCCTTGGCTTGCTTGATGGTGGTGGCCACGCCCATCTGTTCGAGTCGGTTGAAGATAAATGGTTTGAAAAGCTCCAGCGCCATCTTCTTCGGCAAGCCGCACTGATGCAGCTTGAGTTCCGGACCCACCACGATAACTGAGCGGCCGGAATAATCCACGCGCTTGCCGAGCAGGTTCTGCCGGAAGCGGCCCTGCTTGCCCTTCAGCATGTCAGCGAGTGACTTCAGCGGACGCTTGTTGGCACCAGTAATGACGCGGCCACGGCGGCCGTTGTCAAACAGCGCATCAACCGACTCCTGCAACATGCGCTTTTCGTTGCGCACGATGATATCCGGCGCCCGAAGCTCAATCAAGCGCTTCAAGCGGTTGTTGCGGTTGATCACCCGGCGATAAAGGTCGTTCAAATCGGAGGTGGCAAAGCGGCCGCCATCCAGGGGAACCAAGGGCCGGAGCTCCGGCGGAATGACCGGAACCTGGGTCAGGATCATCCATTCCGGGCGGTTGCCCGATTCAATGAATGAGTCCACGATCTTCAAGCGCTTGGCAAGCTTCTTGGGCTTGAGATCGCCCGTGGCAACCTTGAGCTCTTCGCGCAACTGCTCGCGCAACTGCTCAAGCTGGATGGCCATGAGCATTTCGCGCACAGCTTCCGCACCAATCGACGCGGTAAAGCTGTCATCGCCATAGTCTTCCTGGGCCTTGATATACTCGCTCTCGGTCAGGGTCTGGCGTGGCTTCAAAGGTGTAAGACCAGGCTCAAGCACAATGTACTGCTCGAAATAAAGAACCCGTTCAACTTCCTTCAATTGCATGTCGAGAAGAAGCG
>NZ_JBKJPP010000150.1:0-8101 GCF_046595215.1 Lapillicoccus sp.
CGCGCACCGCCGTGCCCATGTCGTCGGTGTCCGCGAGGCGGCGGCGTGGTCAGCGGCGTGGGTGTCGCTCGGCCTGGCGTTCGGCGGCGTGGTGTGGTGGATGTTCGGCGCCGAAGCGGGAGGCGAGTACTACGCGGGGTATCTGATCGAGAAGAGCCTCGCGGTGGACAACGTGTTCGTGTTCGCCCTCATCTTCGGATACTTCGCCGTGCCGCGGATGTATCAGCACCGGGTGCTCTTCTACGGGGTGCTCGGCGCGCTGGTCCTCCGCGCGATCTTCATTGCCGGCGGGGCCGCGCTGCTCGGCCGGTTCCACTGGGTCCTCTACGTGTTCGGCGTCATCCTGCTCTACACCGGGTGGCGGATGTTCCGCCATCGCAACGAGCAGATGGACCTCTCCGCCAACCCTGTCCTGCGCCTCGCGCGCCGGGTCATCCCGACCACCGACGACTATGACGGACAGAAGTTCTGGGTCCGCCGCGCCGGGCGGTGGGTCGCCACCCCGTTGTTCATGGTGCTCGTCCTGGTGGAGACCAGCGACCTCATCTTCGCGGTGGACTCCATTCCCGCCATCTTCGCCATCACCCAGGAACCGTTCATCGTCTTCACCAGCAACGCGTTCGCGATCCTCGGGCTGCGCGCGATGTATTTCCTCCTCGCGGACCTGATGCACCGCTTCGTCTACCTCAAGGCCGGCCTGGCCGCCATCCTCATCCTGGTCGGCATCAAGATGCTGCTCATCGACATCTGGAAGGTCCCGATCGGTTTGTCCCTGGCTGCCATTGCTGCCTGCTTGGTCGTCGCGGTCACCGCAAGCCTTCGAGCAACCCGTCCGACCCCGGCGAGTCGTCGATGACGCACCCACTGCTGCGTTGGCGCGACATTGCCGACCTGACCGTCGCGCGAGGCTTCCCGTGCATCTCGGTGTTGGTGGCGACCACGCCGGCGCCGAGCATGCGGGGCGACGACCGCCAGCTGATGATGGCCCTCGTGGACCAGGCCGGGTCGGAGCTCGAGAGCCACGGGCTCCTCGCCCGGGGGCGGCTCATGACCGAGCTGCGGGACATCGCCCAGCAGGTCGCTGGCGAGCCCACCCAAGGCAGCCGTGCGCTCTACGTGAGCCACGCAGTGCGCCGCTCGTTCAGCCTTCCTGTCAGCGTCACCCCCCGCGCGGTCGTCGAACCCACCTTCGCCACCCGTGACCTCGTGCGGGCCCTGCACGCCACGCCACCGCACCTCATCCTCACCCTCGACTCCTCGGGCGCTCAGCTCTTCCACGCCCAGGGCATGACGATGACCTCGGTTGCCGGCGTCTCGATGACGAGCGAGGCCCCCGAGCCACGTCAGCACGGACAACCGGACCGCGCCCTGGCGAGCGACACCTTCCTCGCCGAGGTCGACTACCAGCTCGGCCGGCACCGTCTGACCTTCCCGAGCCCGCTCGTGCTGGCCGGGCCCGAGGCGCTCCTCGCCACCTTCGCGCAACGCTCAAGCCACCTCGAGCGGTTGGCCGGGAAGCTCGACACCGCTGACTATCCGACCCCCGCTGACATCCTCCGCGGCTCCTCCATCGCCCTGGAGCAGTACCTGGTCTCCAGGCGACACAGCGCGTTGGCACTCGTCCGTGAAACCCTCGAACGAGACCCGCGACGAGTCTTCACCGGGATCGAGGCAGCCTGGCGCGAGGGCCGCCGCCGCTCTCCGCTCATGCTTGCCGTCGAAACCGGTTACTCCGTCCCGGGCCACCGCTGCAGCGCAGCCCTCACCCAACGGGACGACATCGGCACGGTGTCGCACGACCACGTCCACGACCAGGTCCACGACCTGGTCGACGACCTCATCGAGATCGTCATCCACGGCGGCGGGTGGATCGCGCTCGTCGACGACGGATCCCTCCGCCAGCACCAACGCCTCGCGCTGGTCTCCGGGAGAGGCTGACCCGTCACCCTTGCGTCCGACACGTCGGTCGCCGCGGCGACCGTCGCGCCGGACGCAGCGGTGGGCGTCAGGGGTGACGGACGAATCGGGGGACGTCACGGTCCTGTAAGGCCGGACGGGGGGTCCCGGGCGCGGGACCGACCTACGCTTGACCCATGGTTAGCCTTGCCGTCATGAGTGAACAGCGCCATGACGGACGTGCCCCTGACCAGACCCGCGAGGTGCGGATCACCCGCAACTGGCTCGACCACGCGGAGGGGAGTGTGCTTGTCGAGTTCGGCCGGACCCGGGTCCTGTGCGCGGCTTCCTTCACCGAGGGCGTGCCGCGCTGGCTGAAGGGAAAGGGCACCGGCTGGGTCACGGCGGAGTACGCCATGCTGCCGCGGGCGACCAACACCCGGTCCGACCGTGAGTCCGTCAAGGGCAGGATCGGCGGTCGCACCCACGAGATCTCGCGCCTCGTCGGGCGCAGTCTGCGGGCCGTCGTCGACACGAAGGCCTTGGGCGAGAACACGATCGTGATCGACTGCGACGTCCTGCAGGCTGACGGCGGGACCCGGACCGCGGCCATCACCGGAGCCTACGTCGCCCTCGTCGACGCGATCGAGGACGCCCGCGGCAAGGGTCTGGTCAAACAGACCGCCCAGCCCCTGACCGGGTCGGTGGCCGCCGTGAGTGTCGGTGTCGTCAAGGGCCTGCCGGTCATGGACCTCGACTACCCGGAGGACTCGACGGCCGACACCGACATGAACGTCGTGATGACCGGTGACGGTCGCTTCGTCGAGGTCCAGGGCACGGCCGAGGCCGAGCCCTTCGACCGCGCCCTGCTCGGTCAGCTCCTCGACCTCGCGACCAAGGGCTGCCAGGACCTCACGGTCCTGCAGCAGGAGGCGCTGGCCGAGCCCCCCAGGGTGCGGTCGTGACCCGTCTCGTCCTCGCCACCCGCAACGAGCACAAGGTGCATGAGATGCGCGCGATCCTCGCCGGCCTGAGCGACGAGCTGGGCCTCGAGGTCGTCGGAGCGGCCGACGTCGCCGGAGCACCGGACGTGGCCGAGACCGAGGTGACCTTCGAGGGCAACGCACGCCTCAAGGCCGTCGCCCTGGCTCTGGCAACCGGGCTCCCGGCGGTGGCCGACGACTCAGGGCTCGCCGTGGACGTCCTGGGAGGCTCGCCGGGTGTCTTCAGCGCCCGCTGGTCGGGGAGCACGGGTGGGGCCGACCTGGCCCGCGCCGCCCGCGACCGGGCCAACACCTCGCTCCTGCTCGAGCAGGTCTCGGACGTGCCCGACGAGCACCGCACGGCGTCGTTCGTCTGTGCCGCCGTGCTGGCGCTCCCGGACGGGACGACGCATGCGACCGAGGGCCGGGTCCACGGCTCCCTTGCCCGAGCAGGCAAGGGTGCCAACGGATTCGGCTACGACCCGATCTTCCTCGTGGACGGGGGCTCGCGCACCCTCGCCGAGTTCACCGACGAGGAGAAGAACGCCATCTCGCACCGTGGTAAGGCCTTCCGCGCCATGGTGCCCCTGCTGAGGAGCCAGTTTACGTCATGACCATGTCCGAGGCGCGCTTCGACGACGTCTCCAAGGCGGTGCTGCCCTCCGGCACGCCCCCTGTGGAGCCGAGACCATCGCGCCCCGGCGCCGCACTCACGGGTGTGCTCTCCGGGGGAGTGGCCATCGGGGTCGCCACCCTGCTCGCCGGAGTCATGGGCCTGCTGGGCATGGGTGGGGGCACCCCGTCGCCGGTCCCCGCCATCGGCAGTGCATTCATCGACCGGACACCGCCGTGGCTCAAGGACTTCGCCATCTCGACGTTCGGCACGAACGACAAGCTGGCGCTCTTCGTCAGCATGGGCGTCGTCCTCGTCGCGCTCTGCGCGGCGATCGGCGTCCTGGCATGCACCCGGCACACGCTCGCTCTCGTGCTGCTCTGCGTTGTCGGGGCGCTCGGCGCAGCCGCGGTCCTCAGCCGCCCGGGCGCGGCCCCCCAGGACATCATCCCGACGGTCATCGGGACCATCCTCGGCGTCCGGACTCTCGGCCGGCTCCTGTCCCCGTCGGCGCTTGCCCACGGCTCCCTCTCCCGGCGCCGGGTCCTCACCGGGGTCGGTGCGGTCGTCGCGGGCGTCGTCGGGGCGAAGATCTCCGGTGGGAGCACCAGCGCGAGCGAGTCGCGGGCCCAGGTGACCATCCCGGCTGCGGCCACGACTCCCCTCGCCGTGGACGGCGCGTCGATCTCCGTGCCCGGCATCACGCCCTACGTCGTCGCCAACGACGCGTTCTACCGGATCGACACGGCCCTCGTGGTGCCGCGACTCGACACCGCGACGTGGTCCCTGCGGGTCTACGGCGAGGTCGAGCAGGAGATCACCCTCGACTGGAGAACCCTGCTGGGCAAGAAGCTCGAACAGCACCTCATCACCTTGACCTGTGTCTCCAACGAGGTGGGCGGTGACCTCATCGGCAACGCGATGTGGACCGGCTGGCCGGTGCGCGAGCTGCTGGCGATGGCGCGGCCCCGGGCCGGCGCCGATATGGTCCTCTCCCGCAGCTCGGACGGCTTCACCGCGGGCACGCCGCTCGGGGCCCTGACCGACGACCGCAACGCGCTGATCGCGGTCGCGATGAACGGGCAGGCGCTGCCCTTCGAGCACGGTTTCCCGGCGCGGCTGGTCGTGCCGGGCCTCTACGGCTACGTGTCGGCGACGAAGTGGGTCACCGAGCTCAAGGTCACCCGGTTCGCCGCCGACGAGGGATACTGGACCCCCCGCGGCTGGTCCGCCGAGGGGCCGGTCAAGACCTCGTCCCGGATCGACGTCCCCCGACGCAGCGCGAGCGTCCAGGCCGGGACCGTGGCCGTGGCCGGCGTGGCCTGGGCTCAGCACCGGGGGATCGCCACGGTCGAGGTCCAGGTCGACGACGGCCCCTGGCAGCCGACCAGGCTCGCGGACGAGCCGACCATCGACTCGTGGCGCCAGTGGGTCTACGAGTGGGCCGCGACCGCAGGACCCCACACCCTGAAGGTCAGGGCGACGGACAGGGCCGGATCCGTCCAGGTCGCCGACGAGGCGCCGCCGGCACCGAACGGCGCCACCGGCTTGCACACGATCAGCGTCACCGTCACCTGAGTGGGCCGCGGCCGTCACTAGAATGGGGGCCGCGCGCAAGTGGCGGAACGGCAGACGCGCCGGGTTTAGGTCTCGGTGCCTTCGGGCGTGGGGGTTCGAATCCCCCCTTGCGCACTGGGAGGTCATCCGAGGGTGGTCTCACCCTGCCGGGCGGTCCACCGTCGCGGGGTCGGGGACGGGTCGACTACGTTGGTGACGTCAGATCGGGAACCGGCCCGACGGCATACCTGAGCCTGAGAAGGAGCGGACGTGAGCGCGAGGCTCAGCGCGGGCGACACCGCCCCCGACTTCACCCTCCAGAATGACCGGGGCGAGCAGGTGTCGCTGCATGACCTGCGCGGCACGAAGGTCGTCGTCTACTTCTACCCGGCGGCGATGACCCCGGGCTGCACCACGCAGGCGTGCGACTTCAGCGACTCGATCGACGCCCTGCACGCCCAGGGCTACGAGGTCGTCGGCGTCAGTCCCGACAAGCCCGAGAAGCTCGCCAGGTTTCGCGAGCGCGACGGCCTGACCATCACCTTGCTCTCCGACCCCGACAAGAGCGTCCTCACCGACTACGGCGCCTTCGGCGAGAAGAAGCTCTACGGCAAGACGGTGCGGGGCGTCATCCGCTCCACCTTCGTCGTCGACGAGGTCGGCACGCTCGTCGACGCCCGCTACAACGTCAGGGCGAGCGGGCACGTGGCCAAGCTGCGTGCGGACCTGGGTCTGTAGGGTGTCCACTCGAGCGAAGGGAAGCCGCCGATGAGCGACTCACAGCAGGTCACCAACCCGTCCATCGACCAGATCGAGGCAGATATCGCCGCGACGCGGGCCCATCTGACGGCGACCGTCGACGAGCTGGTCACCCGGTCCCAACCCAAGGAGATCATCCGCCGCCAGAGCGAGAGCGCCCGCGTGGCGTTTGCCGGGGCCACCCGCACGTCCGACGGCGCGATCCGCGTCGAGCGGCTCGCGGGCGTGCTCGGGGCCGTCGCCGCGCTGCTCATCACCATCGGCCTGGTGCGTCGCCAGCGCAGCTGACGCTGGGCGCCCGAGCAGGACGGTCACCGAATGGCGACGAAGAGCACGGCTTCCGCGCAAGATCGGCTCCCGATCCGCATGCTCCACGACCGGGTCCTGGTCACCGTCGAGGACGATGCGGGGGAGCGGCGGTCTGGTGGGGGCATCGTCATCCCGGCGACCGCGTCGATGGGCAAGCGTCTGGCCTGGGCGCAGGTCGTTGCGACGGGGGGAGCCGTGCGCCAGGTCCAGGTCGGCGACCGGGTGCTCTTCGACCCCGAGGAGCGTCACGAGGTTGAGCTGCACTCCAAGCAATACATCCTGTTGCGGGAGAGGGACATCCATGCTGTGGCCGCGCCGCGGGTCGAGGACGACAAGACCGGCCTCTACCTCTGAGGTGGATGCCGACCGGGGTGGGGGCAGGGCTCGGAGGTACCGCTTCAGCCGCGACCTGCAAGGCGCCTCGGTATGCCGTGACCCCGGGCGACGGCGCAGGCCTCAGGGCGTCGTCGCCCGGGGTTGAAGGCGGTCATGGGGACGGCGTGGTTGACCAGGTCACGTCAGCAACGTGAGTGCCATGGCAGTGGGCACGGCGGCCACGCAGCCGTGGACCCCCTCCCGGTGGTACGGGAGAGGGTCCACGGCCGTGCGGCTGTTCAGGGGGCGGGGACCGCAGCCGTCCTCGGGGTCAGACGGCTCCCAGCGGGCACCGGGAACGGGTGTCCCAGGTTGTCGAGCCGGCCGCGCACCCGGTTCTGTGCCTGGCAGTCGCTCACGCAGGTGGTCGGCGGGTTGGCCACTTCGGTCGAGTCCTCGCCGGTGACGAATCCCATCCGCCCACCGCTGGCAACGTCCCAGACCGACATCCCGCCGCAATGGCGCACGCTCGGGACGAGCGGATCGGTCGTATTGCACTCCGACTGTGGCACCCGGGTCGCGACCTGGGCGCTGTCGCGGGCGATGAACCGTGCGGACACGTCGTTGGCGATGTTGACCCGCGGGGTCACCTTGACGCAGAACTGCCCGGGCGGGCCCGTCGCGACGCTGGTGCAGCCCGAGCCGAGGAACTGCCCGATGCGGGCGCGGAAGTTGGGGTTGTCGAAGTAGAACGGCGTCAGCCCCGGCGTCGTGGACTGGGCCAGGAGATGGGTGATCCGGGTCGCGCTGCCGTCGGAGCGCGCCGGTTCCATCTGGAAGATCCCCCCCTGGGCGCAGTCCTTGGCCTGGATCTTCATCGAGAGGCCGGTGCCGGTGCGCTGCAGGACCAGGTCCTCGCCGTTGATCTCCACGACGATGGCGCTGCTCAGGACGAGGCCGCGGTGGTCGGGCACCTTGCTGGCGAAGACGGGAGTGAAGCGTCCGCCGGTGATGTCGAGCGGGTTGGCCGCACCGGTGAATGCCTGATCGAGAACCGCGAAGTCAGCGCTGCGCACGTCGAACTGGGCGTAGCGGCCACGGACGGCAAACCTGTCGCCGAATTGGGCGGCCGGGATGGCGGTGCCGACCTGGTCATTGCCGACGGTCGCGACCGTGGCTCCGGTCGTCTGGTTCACCAACCGGAAGCCACCATCGGTACAGCCGTTCGACGACGCGCCCTGCGCCGATCCCGTCGTCCCGACCAGGACCGACGCCACCAGCAACGGGGCGATCAGCCCCGCCCTGACGATGTGCGCTCTGCGTGACATGTCTTCCTCATTCCGCTGGAGGGGTAGTCGTGCAGACCTCACCGTGGGGTGCGCGGAGAGCATGGCGCAATTGTCCTTTGGTCGTAGGACCCCTCGGGCTAACGGCGGGTGGACACGGGCCTGTCGACGGCGCACCTATCAGACGGGGCCATCCGGCTGGACCGACGTCCCCTCGGGAGGGGAGCCACGGCTCATTTTCCATCTGTGCATGGGCCACGCTAGGTCCACGAAGACGCATGATGCCTGCTCGGCCGCGAAGCGGTAGATGCGCGTGCCGATCACGTGCTGGGAAGGAAAATGGTGGATGGGCCCAGACCTGGAGGTCGGAGCCCATCCCGTTG
>NZ_JBKJPP010000003.1:0-11215 GCF_046595215.1 Lapillicoccus sp.
GAGGGGGAGCGGATGGGACATGAGGAAGACGGTCGGCAGCTCGGGGCAGATACTTTTCATGCGGCGAACGGCCAACTGCGAGAAGGACATCATCCTCGCCCAGGCCATCCCGTCGCGCTGCGGACCGGCGAGATCGAACTCGCCGAGGAGGGCGGCGACCTCGTGCTCGACCCGGCCCCCGAACCGGGTGGGGTGCTTGGTCTCGATCGCGAGGCCCACGGCCCGATCCGCCGTCACGGCGAGCTCGAGCAGGTCCCGCAGGGTGGTCAGCCGGCCCCACTCCGGGTCGCGCGTGGGGTCGCCAGGGGCGCCTTCGTGCTTCCAGGCACCCCAGTCCACCGCGCTGAGCGCGTCGAGGGTCATCGTCGACACGACGCCGTCCGAGGCGCCCGTGCGTTCCAGCGTGCGGTCGTGGAGGCAGACGGGCACTCCGTCGGCGGTGAGTCGCACATCGCACTCGAGGGCGTCGGCACCCTCCGACAGGGCCAGCCGGTAGGCCCCCACCGTGTGCTCGGCAACGACCGACGACGAACCCCGGTGGGCGACGACGAGGGGGGCCGGCCGGGTCACCGGCCTATCGTGGCACGGTGCCCCAGCCGCTCCGAGACGCCTCCTCACACCCGAGGCCGTCCCGGCGTTCCATGGGTGTGCACCTCCCCCCGTTCCAGCAGCTCGTCGACACGCACTGGCGTGACGTCGCCCGGCTCTCGCACGCCCTGACCGGGCCGGACGACGGCGATGACGTGGCCCAGCAGGCGTGGACCCAGGCCTACGCGGCATACCCTTCGCTGCGGTCGGCGACGAACCTGCGCGGTTGGCTGCTCACCATCACCCACCGGTGCGCGATGGACGCCCATCGCGGCAGGGGGCGGCGGGCCGTGCCGACCGACGACGAGGTCCTGTCCCACGCCGGCGACACCGTCGTCGACGGGCCCGAGACCGCTCTCGTCGACGAGGCGCTGTGGGGGCAGGTGGCGCGGCTGCCCGAGCGACAACGGGAGGCCGTCGTGCTGAAGTATGTCGGCGACCTCGACCACGCGGCGATCGCGGCGGTGCTCGGCACGACACCCACGATGAGCAGGCGCCTGGTCAGTGATGGCCTGCGGGCGCTGAGAGAGGAATGACGATGGACTCCACATCCACGATCGAGGGCCGGTTGGCCCGTTTCACCGCGAGCAGCCGGCCGCCGGTCTTCGGGTCGGCCGACGTCTCGTATGCCGTGACTGACACTCCCATCGGCCGGATGCTGTTGGCGCGCAACGACGCCGAGGCACTGGTCGCGTCGACCTTCGTGCCGGACGAGGCCGCCGAGGAGGCGGCCCTGACCCGGCTGGGTCGCGTCCTTTCGCCGCGGGTGCTCCGGCTGCCGCGAGCGCTCGACGAGGCCCGGAGACAGCTCGACGACTACCTCGGCGGGCGCCGCCACGAGTTCGACCTGGCGACCGACCTGAGCCTGGCGACGCCCTTCCAACGGACCGTCCTGACCGCCCTGGTCGGGTCGGTGGGTTGGGGCGAGCGCTCGACCTACGGGCAGCTGGCGGCCGTGATCGACAGGCCGGCGGCGACCCGGGCGGTCGGGACCGCGCTTGGGGCGAACCCGCTGTGCGTGGTGCTCCCCTGCCACCGGGTCGTCGGGTCGACGGGGCGCCTGACCGGCTATGCGGGAGGGATCCCGGCGAAGGAGTTCCTCCTGCGTCTCGAGTCGACCGGCTGACCCGGCCAGTCCCCAACCGGTCACCGACCGAACGCCGAGGGCGCCTACTCCGCGATGTCCCATCGGCGCAGAGACGGGCCCGGCAGCCGGCTGGTCCGCGGCACACAGGGCCCTGGACCGCGCCTCTCGATTTTGGTTGACCCAACCAGCCTTTGAGCTGCAGCTGGGAGACATCATGCATTCGGACGCCTTCCGCGCCGCGATGGAGCGAGGAGCCCGCTACGTCTGTCTGACCGGGCTCGACGTGCAAATGCTCGTCGACACCGTCGGCAAGGTGGACTTCCCCGGAGTACGCGAGCTAGCCACACTCGCGTCGAACTCATGTCGGCTGATGAGGAGATCCGCATCACCTCCCGCAACGGCGTGTACCTCACGGGCCGCACCGGCCACAGACCGATTCACATACGTGGCATTCCAGCAGACAAGCCGGGTATGTCAGTCATGTTGGCCGGACAGATCTCGTGGAACCCCTCGGAAGAGACGCAGAACGGGACGATCGTGTTTGACGGTGCCGCGTGGCCGCCGAACGAGAACAGCCTCATCACCAACCCGATCGCGTTGACCGTTGAGAATGGTCTGGTGACTGACGTCGCCGGTGACCGTCGGGACGCCGATGTCTACCGCTCGTGGCTGGCGGCGCAGGACGACCCGAACATGTACCGGTTGCTCACTGGTTGCTCAATTACAACCCAGGAGTGACGAAGTCCACCGGGCGTATCGTCGAGGACGAGCGAGTGCTCGGGTGCGTCGAGTTCGGCCTCGGAACTGAGGGCACCTAAATCGGCGGCGCGCGCTGGGTGGCACCAGCGCACAGAGACGGGTCCAACGTGTCACCGTCTATCGAGGTGGACGGCGTTGCGATCGAGGTGGACGCCCGCTATGTCCACCCCGACTTCGTGCAAATCTGCCAGCGGCTCGGTGCCGACGGCTACTGATCCGCATCAAACAGTCTTCGCAAACGAGAGGCCTGCGCATGCACACTGAGATCCACCGGATACCTGGACACGACGTGCACGAACACGTCCTTTCTGTTCCCCTGGACCACGCGGGGATGCAGGCCGGCACCATCGAGGTGTTCTCTCGTGAAATTGTGCGTGACGGAGGTGCCGACCGTCCTCGGCTCCTGTGGTTTCAGGGCGGCCCGGGCAACCGGGCTAACCGGCCCAGCTCGATCAGCGGCTGGCTCGACCGGGCCCTCGAGGACTACCGGGTCGTCCTGCTCGACCAGCGCGGAACAGGCCGCTCCACCCCGGCTGATCGGCAGACCCTGGCCAACGTTGGTGGCGCCCAGGAACAGGCCACCTACCTCGCCCACTTCCGCGCCGATGCGATCGTCGCGGACGCCGAGGTGTTACGTCAGGCACTCGACGAGGGTGCGTGGACGGCGCTTGGACAGTCCTATGGCGGGTTCATCACCACGACGTACTTGTCCCAGGCGCCGGGCGGGCTGCGCGAGGCCATCATTACCGCTGGATTGCCAGGGCTGAGTGGGTCGGCAGACGACGTCTACCGACTCACGTTTGCGCAGACGGCGCGCCGCAATGCCGAGTTCGCGGCCCGCCACCCGGCCGATGCAGAGACGCTGCGTGAGGTGGTCACCCACCTGCGGGACACCGAGGAGCTCCTGCCCACCGATGAGTCGTTGTCAGTACGCCGCCTCTTGCAGATCGGCATCGACCTCGGATCTTCGACTGGGTTCGACACACTGCACTACCTGTTGGAGGACCCGTTCACGACCGTGGGCGGGCAGCTGCGGCTTCGCGAGCGGTTCCTGCGTGAGGTCGGCGCCGTTGTGTCGTTCGCGGCGCATCCTTTGTACGCCGTCATGCACGAGACGATCTATTCCAACGGCCCGGTTTCGGGCGGTGCGACGGCGTGGGCTGCGCAGCGGGTCCGCGACAGCCTGCCGGAGTTCGCGCCGGACGCGGAGGCTCCGCTTCTCACCGGCGAGCACATCTTTCCATGGCAGTTCGAGGAGGACCCGGCGCTGGTGCCGTTGAGGCGGACCGCTCAGCTGCTCGCCAACCGTGCCGACTTCCCGGCGCTGTACGATCTAGGCGCGCTCGCGGAGAACTCGGTGCCAGTCGTTGCCGCTGTGTTCCACGACGACATGTTTGTCCCGCGCGAGTTGTCGTTGCGTAGCGCGGAAGCGATCCGTGGGACTCGGGTGCTCGTCACCAGCGAGTACCAGCACGACGGCATCCGCGTCGACGGCCGTCGCTTGCTGGACCGGCTGCTGGCCCTACTGCGCCGGTGACCACCGACCGCCCCGAGACGGAGGAGTTGTTCAGAACGCCTGGCGGGCAAAGCATCAAGGAAGTTCCTCGCATGGACTGCACCGCAGACATGGTGGCGCTGTCATCAGGCGCTGCACCGTCTGGTGCTCTCTTCGGTTGCCGCCGACTGCATCGCGTCGTTTTGGTCCTGTTCATCCCAGTGAACGACGGCTAAGCCAGTCCTAGCCCCGTGGATCCGCCGCTCGACCCCGCGTCGCTTGGGAGGCACCCGGTGTGGAAGATTGCGCGCCTGCCTTGCACCCCTGCACCCCGGGAGGTGGGGATCTCGGTGAAGGAGGCGGTCGCGATCGCACCGAAGCAGTGCTTGCAGAGCTGCGAGACGCGCTCGGGACGCCGTTCGTGTTCCATGGTCAACCTGCCCGGCCGGTGGCGAGGGGGCGGGTCACAGCATGGGCGCGGGGCGACGGGGTGGCACCCACCCGTCGGCGCCGTCGGTGCGGCGCAGGGCTATGTGAAGACCAGCGGCAGGACGACGGCTGCGGTGACAAGGGAGACACCGCTCAGGAGATCGGCTCGGATCGGGATCACCAGGACAGCGGCGCGCCCAAGACACAAGCCGACCAACGACATCACGACGGTCACGGCACCGAAGGTCACGGCCTGGACGACGGGAGGGAACCCGAGCAGCCCCAGTCCCGCTCCGGCGAGCAGGTTGTCCACGCTCAGCGCGAGCGGCATGCCGAACAGGGTCACCCAGGGATGGTCGACCTTCTCCGGATTCGGGTTCCGGATCGCTCCGACGAGCAGGAACAGGCCGTACGCGCCTATCAAGGCCGGGCCGATGTAGTCCGCGATCGGTCCGATCGCCTCGCCAGAGTAGTTCCCGAGCTCGCCGCCCACCAGAGGCGCGATGGTGTCCCAGAACCCGAACACCAGTGCGATCTGTACTGCGCGGCGGAACCCGAACGGAACCGTCCCGAGCACCATCGAGGTCCGGAAGTTGTCCAGGCTGAGCGCGAACCCCAGTACCAGCAGTCCGACGAACGGCTCGCCGGTCATGTCGACCCGGCCCGGTGTGGACGGGGGATGAGGGTGACCTCAGTCGGCCCTGGCACCTCGTTCGCGGACCGCACCGCGTCCGCCACGATCCCGTGGTCGGGCGAGAGGTGGCAGACCGGATCGGTGCGGGCCGCGTCACCGGTGAGCAGGAACGCCTGGCATCGGCATCCGCCGAAGTCGATTTCGCGACGGTCACAGCTCCGGCACGGCTCGGCCATCCAGTCCGTCCCCCGGAAGCTCTGGAAGAGCGGCGATTCGCTCCAGATCCGCGCCAATGAGTCCTCGCGCACGCTCGCGCGAGGCAGCGGCAGGGTCTGCGCGGCCGGGCAGGGCAGCGCGTCGCCGTTGGGGGCCACAGTGAGCTGGCGTGCAGCCCACCCGCCCATGCAGGGCTTGGGGTACTCGCTGTAGTAGTCGGGCAGGACGTGCACGACCTCCATTCGGCCCGCCAGGCGCTTGCGCGCGGCGCGGACGGTCTCCTCGGCCTTGGCGAGCTGGTCCCGGTTCGGCAGCAGCGCCGCGCGATTGCGCCACGCCCAGCCGTAGTACTGGGTGTTGGCCAGCTCGATCCGGTCGGCGTCGAGCTCCTCGACCAGGGCGATGATCTCGGCGACCCGGTCGATGTTCTGCCGGTGCAACACCACGTTGACCGTCAGCGGCCAGCCCAGGTCCTTCACCACGGCGGCCGCCTTGAGCTTGCGCTCGAACGACGGGATGCCGGCGATCCGGTCGGAGGTGACGGGCTCGTCGGCCTGCACGCTGACCTGCACGTGGTCCAGGCCGGCCTCCCTCAGCCCCTCCGCGCGAGCGCGTGTGAGCCCGATCGCACTCGTCACCAGGTTCGAGTACATGCCCAGCTCGGCAGCGGTGCGCACCAGGTCCACCAGGTCCCGGCGCAGCAGCGGCTCGCCGCCGGAGAGGTGGCACTGCAGCACACCCATCTCCGCGGCCTCGGTGAACACGCGCTGCCACTCCGCCGTGCTCATCTCGTCGTCGTAGGCGGCGAGCTCGAGCGGGTTGGAGCAGTAGGCGCAGGCCAGCGGGCACCGGTAGGTGAGCTCGGCCAGCAGTCCGAACGGCCTGTTCATCCCGGTATCACGGTCCATCGTGGATCTCCACACACCGCTTGGAGACGAGCCGGGCCAGGAAGGCCGTCACCTCGTCGTCGACCACCCGGTCGTAACGCCCCTGCAGGACCGCCGCGACGTCGGACACGGTCCGGTTCCCGTCGCAGAGGCCGAGGATGTCGGCGCCGGTCGGGTTGAGCACGATCACCGACTCCGGGCCGAGCAGGACGTGCCGCTCCCGGGTCCGGTCGAAGCGCATCCGGACGTGCGAGGACAGCGTCGGCCGGCCCGAGGGGGGCACGGCCGGCGGTGTGCTCGCCGCCGTCGGCGAGGCCACGGAAGCGCCGGCTGTCACGCCGTCAGCCGGCATGGGCCCGCTCGATCGCGTCCATCATGGACCACAGCACGTCGCACTTGAACGACAGCGCCGCCACGGCGGCGTCCCGGTCCTGCGGGGTTTTGCAGTGCTCGGTGACCACCTCGAGGGCGTGCTCGGAGTCGCGCGGCGCCTGGTACAGGCGGGCCTGGAAGTAGGCCAGGCCCTCCGGCTCGATCCAGGTGTAGTACTTCTCGAACGCGGCCAGGCGCTCGGCCATCAGGTCCGGCGCGAACAGCTCTGTCAGCGACGACGCGACCGCTTCCACCCACGGTCGGGTGCGGGCGAACGTCACGTAGGCGTCCACCGCGAACCGCACACCCGGTACGAGGTGACGGTGGTCAGCGATCTCCTCGCGGGTCAGGCCGCAGGCCTCGCCCAGCCGGAACCACGCCTCGATGCCGCCCTCGCCGTCCGCGGCGCCGTCGTGGTCGGTGATCCGGTGGATCCACCGTCGGCGCACCGCGGGGTCAGGGCAGTTGGCCAGGATGGCGGCGTCCTTGCGCGGGATCATCTCCTGGTAGTAGTAGCGGTTGGCCACCCAGCCGCGGATCTGGTCCGGGCTCAGCACGCCTTCGTTCATTCGCAGGTGGAACGGGTGCGCGCTGTGGTAGCTCTGCGAGTGGGCGCGCAGTTGCTCGACCAGGCCCTCGACCTCAGCCGTCCTGGTGGTCGCCGGACCCGTGTCCGCTCCCGGGCTCATCGTCGTCGTCATCGTGCCTTGACCTCCACTTCGAGACCGTCGCTGGCCACTTCCATCCCGCTCCGCTCGACCTCGCGACGTTCCGGCGAGTCCTCGAGCAGGATCGGGTTGGTGTTGTTGATGTGGATGTAGATCTTGCGTTCGATCGGCAGACGGGACAGCTGTTCGAGGCTTCCGCCGGGCCCGCCGATCGCGAGGTGGCCCATCTCGTGGGCGGTTTTGCCGGCGAGGCCGAGGCGGATCAGCTCGTCGTCGTGCCAGCACGTCCCGTCGATGAGCAGGCAGGTGCATTCCTCGAGCTCCTCGTGCACGGCCGGGGTGAGCACCTGCACGCCCGGCAGGTACACCGCGGCGCGGCCGGTGGACTCATCGGTGAGCCGGTAGCCCACGACCCGGCCCTCGGCGGTGCCGCTGCCGAAGCGGTCGTGCTTGGCGGTGGGGACGTCGAAGGCCCGATACGAGATCCCGCCCAGCGACACGTCCTGCCCCGGGACGACGCGTGTCCATTCGACCGGGCAGTAGCGCTCCAGCGTGGTTAGCACCCCGATCCCCGAGGTCAGCGTTGTGTACGTCGCCTCGGTGGCGTGCAGGCGGATCCCGCGACCCTCCCGGAGCAGGAGCAGCCCCAGGGTGTGGTCGATCTCGGCGTCGGTGAGCAGCACCGCTTGAAGCGGCGTGGTCCGGTCGTCACCTGGGTGCAGGCCCGCGAAGGCCTCGAACTGGGCCCGGATGTCGGGGGAGGCGTTGAACAGGAACCACCGCTCACGGTCCAGGCTCACCGCGATCGACGACTGCGTGCGTGACCGAGTGGGCCGGGTGCCGTCGCGGACCGCCCGGCACGTCGGGCAACTGCAGTTCCACTGCGGGTAGCCACCCCCGGCCGCTGATCCGAGCACCCGCAGCCACATCTCCCGTTTCCCCTGTTCCTCGTGGAGGCCCCCCGCTCCTGTCAGACACGGCGGGCCGGACGGCGGGAGGGGCGCCGGAACCACGTTCCGGCGCCCCTCCCCATTTACCTTGGTCGGCTTCAGCCACCTTCGTCAGCGTCAGGCCTCCGAGCGTGCGACGTACATCGTCACCTCGGGTGCGCACCCGATCTCTTCGAAGTCGGGCGTCTCCCATTCGGTACGGAGCTCCACTTGCTCACCTCCCTTTCGGTCTTCTTCCGGGCGTCTGAGTGTGCGGTCGGCCTAGTCCTCGGGCAGGGCGAAGGCGAACAGCGAGTCGCCCGCCCCGGCCCCGAGCAACCCGGGGAGGAACCCCTCGACCCAGCCACCCCATCCGGTCGGGACCACGATGTACTGGCGACCGTCGACGGTGTACGCGCTGGGGCTGCTGTGGTGTCCGCTTCCGCACTGGAACTCCCACAGCTTCTCACCGGTCTCGGCGTCCAGGGCCACGAACTGACCCGTCGGCGTGCCCTGGAACACCAGCCCGCCGGCCGTGGCCAGCGTCGAGGCGCACATCGGGTACTCGTTGCGCCAGCGCCACTTCTCCTCGCCGGTGTTCGGGTCGATGGCGGCCACGTACCCGTAGAAGTCCTCGATGTCCACGGCGACGCCCGCACCCCAATACGGGATGCTCTCCTTGAACTCGCGGCGGCGGCGGGTGGCCGTCGCCCCGACCTCCTGCACCGGTACGTAGATCAGACCCGTCTGGCGGCTGTAGGACATGTGCACCCATTCCTTGCCCCCGGCCGGCCCCGGCCAGAAGTGCACCGGCACGCCCTCCTCGTCCGGGTACACCTTGGCCGTGACCTCGCCGTCTGGGGTGATCTCACCCCAGGTGATCCGGTCGACGAAGGGGAACACCCGGACCAGCTCGCCGGTGGTCCGGTCCAGGACGAAGAAGTACCCGTTCTTGTCCGCGTGCGCGAGCAGCTTGCGCCCGTCGGGGCCCTCGAACAGGAGGTTCTCCATCGTGGAGTCGTAGTCCCACAGGTCGTGCGGGGTGCACTGGTAGTGCCACCGGATCTCGCCGGTGTTCACGTCCACCGCGACGACGCTGTCGGTGTAGAGGTTGTCGCCCGGGCGCACGGCGCCGTCGAAGTCGGGTGCCGGGTTACCCGTCCCCTGGTAGAGCAACTCCAGCTCCGGGTCGTAGGTGGGGGTGACCCAGCAGTTGCCACCGCCACGCTGCCATGCCTCGCCGTCGTCCGGCCAGGTCTCGGACCCGGGCTCGCCCGGCTTGGGGATCATATAGCGGCGCCAGCGCCGCTCCCCGGTGTGCGCGTCGAACGCGTCCAGGCACCCGCGGGTCCCGAACTCCCCGCCCGAACTGCCGACGATGACCATGTCCTTCACGAGCAGCGGCGCAACGGTACGGCTCTCCCCGGCCCGCACGTCACCGGCGGTGGTGTCCCAGACCTTCTCGCCGTTCGTCGCGTCGAGTGCGACGACGTGGGCGTTGAGGGTGGCCATGTAGACCTTCCCGTGCCCCACGGCCACGCCGCGGTTCACGTTCCCGCAGCACAGCGAGACGTCGTACGGGGAGGCGTGCTTGTACCGCCAGAGCTCCTCGCCCGTCTTGGCGTCCAGGGCCCAGCATTTGCCGTCCGGGCCGGAGACGTACATGACCCCCTCCACGACGATCGGGGAGGCCTCGTTCGAGTAGGTCGAGGAGCCGGACTGCATGCCCACCGAGCCGGCCTGGAACACCCACGCTGGGGACAGCCGCCTGACGTTTTCCTTGGTGATCTGGTCGAGTTCGCTGTAGCGCTGACCGTCGTAGGTGCCGTAGTAGGTAAGCCAGTTCTGCGGCTCTGAGCGGGCATCGAGGATGCGCTCGTAGTCCACATTCCCGGTGGCAGGCGCGACTCCCTTGACAGCGCTGAGTGTCATGTACGGAATGGCCTGGCCGGCGTCGACGTAGTCGGTCATCTCATGCTCCTTTCTACGGGCGCGGCTGCGCGGGACGGTCGAGCTTGGCGTGGTCCGGGACTTCCCCGCCGACGACGATCGCCCCGGTCAGACCGCGGCCCTCGTCGTTACCGGTCGTGGAGCTGTAGTAATAGGTACCCGGGCCATCCAGGTTGAGCAGGGCTGTTCCCTTGGCGTGGTTCACCAGCCAGATGAACATGGGGTCCCCGTTGTGGGGCAGCACCGCACAGTGGGTGTTTTTGTCGTCGTTGATGAGTGTGAGCTCGAGGTCCCCGCCGTGGGGTAGAATCAGGGTCCCGGGTTCGAAGCACAACTCGTCCTCAGGGATCCGAATTGTGGCGGTCATCTTGCCGTCGGTTCCTTCCGTGGCGTGCCCGACGCCCCCGGACCCGAGCAGCCGGCCCAGCCCAGTACTATTCTGCCGATGTAGGCCGTCGGCCAATTTGGCCGATATACCATCTGATGTCGTCGTCATGGACTTATCCTCCCGAAACACGTGTTGTCGCGGCCTATTCGTCGACCATAAGACTGCACAGTGCGGGCGTCAACCCCGCGCGTTGACTCATCCGAGAAGTTGACCGACCGACTGGCGGCGGCTAGGTGGCTGGTGTTCTTCGCGTGTGGCCAACCCGGATGACGTGAGCACTTTGGAAAAATGAGATCGACGGGTTTCGTTGTCTGTCTGGGGAGTTCGCGATGACGTTGGGTCTGGCGCCGAAACAGGGGGACCTGTTGCGCACCACGGTAGGGTACTGCGAGGGCAGGATCGGGGCGGACTCGATCTACGCGGTGTTGAACCGGGAGTGCTTCACCTTGTTCCCCGATGAAATTTTCGTGGACCTGTTCACCGACGTGGGACGCCGGTCCGTGCCGCCGATGATCGTGGCGGTGGTGATGGTGCTGCGGCGGATCGAGGGGTGTAGCGACCGGGAGGCGGTGGACCGATTCGCCTTCGATGCCCGGTGGAAGTACGCCGCGGGCGGGCTGGCCTTTGACTACCCCGGTTTCGTGCACACGGTGCTGGTGGACATGCGGGCCCGGCTGGCCGCCTCGGGGCGTCCGGACCGGATCTTTGAGGTCACGCTCGCGGCGGCCAAGGCGGCTGGGCTGGTCGGGCGCAGGCGGGTCCTGGACTCCACCCCGTTGTATGACGCGGTCGCCACCATGGACACCGTCACCC
>NZ_JBKJPP010000051.1:0-23943 GCF_046595215.1 Lapillicoccus sp.
CCAGCGCGGCGACCTGACCGTCACGGTCCTGCCGCGTGGCACGGCGTGGTTCGACACCGGTACCTTCCAGGGCCTGCTCGAGGCCAGCCAGTTCGTCTACGTCGTGGAAGCGCGGCAGGGGCGCAAGATCGGTTGTGTCGAGGAGATCGCCTGGCGCAACGGCTGGTTGAGCAACGACGAGTTCTCAGACCTGGCCGACCCGCTGGTCAAGAGCGGCTACGGCACCTACATGCACAATGTGCTCGCCGAGGGCAGGGCTCGCACCTGATGGATATCAGGGCGTTGGCACTCGCGGGCTCGTTCGAGATCACCCCCCGGCAGTTCCCCGACGACCGCGGGCTGTTCCTCGAGTCCTATCGCGGCGATCGGCTCGCTGAGGCCATCGGGCACCGCCTCGACATCATCCAGACCAATGTGTCGGTGTCGTCGAGGGGCACGATCCGGGGGGTGCACTTCGCCGATGTGCCGCCCTCGCAGGCGAAGTACATCACCGCGGTGTCCGGGTCGTTCATCGACTTTGTCATCGACATCCGGGTGGGGTCCCCGACGTTTGGGCGTTGGGACAGCGTCCTGCTGGACACTGTGGACCACCGCGCCATCTACCTCGCCGAGGGCCTGGGCCACGCGGTCTGCTCGCTGCAGGACGACTCCACAGTCATGTATCTATGCTCCGCGACCTACGACCCCGCACGCGAGCACGCCATCAACCCGCTCGACCCCGAGCTCGGGCTCGCCGTGCCCGAAGGTGTCACCCCAGTGCTTTCAGCCAGGGACGCTGCCGCCCCGTCGCTCAGCGAGGCCCTCGCCCAGGGACTCCTCCCCCGGTATGACGACTGCGTCCGTTACTACGCGGAGCTTGCCTCGAGGGCGTGAAACGCCAGTGTCGGGCTCAACACATTTCGTCACAAAGGCGCCGTGGCAGTCACCAATGTAGGACGTTCGTCGTATCCATAACCCGATCCGCTGCAACGATGGACATGACTGAGGAGGCAACGGTGCGCGGATCAGTTCGTGAGGCGAGCTTCACCACTCTTGCAGTGGGGGTGCTGTTGCTGTCCGCTTCCTGCGGATCCGCTCCCGAGAAGCCTGGCGCGGGCCCGACCACATCGGCGACCGTCACAGGCACCGCGACAGCCACATCAGCCACCACTTCGCCGGATCACGGAGCCACCCCGGCACGGAAGCCGATCACCGGCACGAAAGCGCCCGCTCCGACGACGTCGATCCCCTCGTCCCTCAGGGGTCATGTGGTCAGCCGCATCCCGACCAGCCGCAAGGTGGTCGCGCTGACGTTCGACGCACAAACCAACAGTGACGGCGTGGACTCCATCCTGGCGACCCTCGCGAGAGAGAAGGTGGCAGCGACCTTCTACCTCACTGGGGACTTCGTCAACCGCTTCCCCACGCTGGCTGTCCGGATGTCGGCGGCTGGCCGACTGGGCAACCACACAAAAGACCACTCGAACCTGGCGAAATTGACCGACGCCGAGGTGCGGTCCCAGGTCACCAGCGCTGGCACGACCATTCTGCGAGTCACGGGCGAGGATCCGCGCCCGGTCTTCCGATTCCCGTTCGGCAGCTCGGACTCGCACGACCTGCGCGTGGTCAACGACCTCGGCTACGTCGCGGTTGGCTGGACCGTGGACAGCCTTGGCTGGCGGGGCACATCGGGCGGTCAGAGCGCGGACGCAGTAGTCCGACGGGTGCTTGCGGCAGCGACTCCCGGACAGATCGTCCTCATGGAGGTCGGGTCGTCCCTGGACGGCAGCACGCTCGACGCCGAAGCACTGCCCCGGATCATCTCAGGTCTGCGCGCGGCCGGCTACGACTTCGTGACTTTTGACGGCCTGAGCGCCCGCTGACCGGCCAGTCCTGTTGCGCTCAGGCCAGTGCTGCTACCGCGGCTGCGACCGTCGGGGCGACGCGTTCGTCGAACACGCTCGGCACGATCTCCTGTGCCGTCGGCTCGGGCACCAGCCCGGCGATCGCCCTCGCCGCAGCGAGCTTCATCGCCTCGCTGATCTGAGGGGCACCAGAGTCGAACGCACCCCGGAACACGCCAGGGAAGGCCAGCACGTTGTTGATCTGGTTGGGGAAGTCCGAGCGTCCCGTCGCAATGACCTCAGCGTGCCGAGCCGCCACCATCGGGTGGACCTCGGGGTCCGGGTTGGCCAGGGCAAAGATGATCGAGCGGGGCGCCATACGGGAGATGTCGTCCTGTGCCACCTTCCCGCCGGACACCCCGATGAACACATCCGCACCCACGAGGGCCACTCCCACCGGGCCGGACAGGCCATACGGGTTCGTCGTGGCGGCCAACCGGTGTTTGTGCTCGACCAGATCCGTGCGTGTCGGCGAGATGATCCCGCGGGAGTCGCACACCACCACATCACCGATCCCGGCACGCAGGATGATGTTGGTCACGGCCACGCCGGCCGCCCCCGCGCCTGAGATCACCACCCGCAATGAGCCCAGGTCCTTGTCGACCACTCGAGCAGCGTTCATCAACGCAGCCAGTACCACGATCGCCGTACCGTGCTGGTCGTCATGGAACACCGGGATGTCCAAGCGCTCGCGGAGCTGACGCTCGATCTCAAAGCACCGCGGCGCCGAGATATCCTCCAGGTTGATCCCGCCAAAGGTCGGCGCCAGACGCACGATCGCCTCGACCAGCTCAGCCACCGTGCCGGTCTCAAGACACACCGGCACCGCATCGATCCCGGCGAAGTGCTTGAACAGGACCGCCTTGCCCTCCATCACGGGCAACGCCGCCAACGGGCCGATATCGCCCAGACCCAGCACCGCCGTGCCATCGGTGATCACCGCAACGGTGTTTGCGCGACCCGTATATCGCGCGGCCAGTGACGGGTCCGCCGCAATTGCCCGTGAGACCTCAGCAACACCGGGGGTATATAGCAGGGCCAAGTCGGCGCTGCCGCGCAGCGACTTGGTGGGAACGACCCCCAGCTTGCCGCCCTCGTGCGCAAGGAAGACCGGGTCACCCGGGTCGAAACTGAAGGACGGGGGGGATGACGGGTTGGCAGTCATCGTCACGATCACCTTTTCGACGGGAGTGGTCACACCTGAGCCGGCATCATCAACATGCTTTATGAAGAAGCCAGGGTGTCGGCCACATCTACGCGTCGCGCGGGGGTTGCCCGCAGATATCTCTATCGTGCCACAGTGAGGCGCCAGAAACCGGCGGATCACAACTTTGTGATTTTCGCCGTTTCGGGCTTCCGTGATGACAGGATGCACTCGACCTCTCGTAGTTCGGCTTTTTGTGGAAGGAACCCCTGAAATGGCACGACGTCTGTCCCCCGCGATCATGCTCACCGCGAGCGCTGCGATTGTGGGCCTCGCCCTGTCCGCCTGCGGTTCCGACTCTCTGTCCACGCCAGGTGCCGCCGGCACCACACCTGTGGCGACCCAGACCAAGGATGCCAGCCTCGCCGACAAGCTGCCGGCCAAGATCAAGGACGCCGGCAAGATCGTGGTGGGCACCGACGCGACCTACGCCCCCAACGAGTTCCTCGACGCCGACGGTAAAACCGTCAAGGGCATGGACGTCGACCTGTTCAACGCCGTTGCGCAGAAGTTCGGCGTAACAGTCGACTGGGTGCCAGCCAACTTCGACTCGATCATCCTCGGCGTCGACAGCGGTAAGTACGACATCGGCGTCTCGAGCTTCACCATCAACCCTGACCGCAAGAAACAGGTCAACATGGTGAGCTACTTCAACGCCGGCACCCAGTGGGTGGTGGCGAAGGGCAACCCCAAGAAGGTCGACCCCGAGAAGGCCTGCGGCCTGAGCATCGGCGTCCAGAAGGGCACTGTCCAGATCGAGGACCTCAACGCGCGAAGCAAGAAGTGCACCGACGCAGGCAAGAAGGCGATCACCCAGATCGTCGAGCAGGCCCAGTCCAAAGTCACCGCGGACGTCGTCAGCGGCAAGGCCGTCGCCATGCTGGCCGACTCCCCCGTCGGCCTGTACGCCGTCAAGCAGACCGGCGGCCAGCTCGAAGCACTCGGCACGACCTACGACTCCGCTCCCTATGGCTATGTCCTTCCCAAGTCCGAGACCGCCTTCGGGCAGGCCATTGCCGACGCCCTGACTGCACTGAATGCTTCGGGTGACTACAAGAAGGCCCTGAGCACCTGGGGCAACGAAAGCGGAGCAATCACCACCTTCGCCGTCAACCCGTGAGCGCATCCGCCCCCACCGAACGGGCGGGCCTCATCCAGGCCCGGCCGGTACGGCACCCGTGGCGATGGGTGGTGTTGGCGATCATTGCGGTCATCGTGGCGATGATGCTCAGCTCGTTCATCACCAACACGAAGTGGGACTGGAGCTTTGCCCTAGCGATCATGAACCAGACCCCGGTCCTCGAAGGTCTGTGGAAGGGCACGATCATCGGCACGGTCGGCGCCATGATCATCGGCGTGAGCCTAGGCATCATCTTCGCAATCATGCGGCTCTCGGAGAACCGGGTGCTGAAATGGGTTGCTTTCGCCTACACGTGGTTCTTCCGCGCGATCCCTCGCTACGTGCTGCTGGCCATCTTTGGCAGCGCCGGCTACCTCTACGCCACGCTGCATATCGGTTTTCCGTTCGGCCAGCAGATTTCCCAGGCGTTGGGCCTGAGCTCGGACCTGACGTTCCTCAGCCTCGACATGAACGCGTTCTCCAACAGCATCATTGCCGGCATCCTTGGCCTGGGACTGTCCGAGGCGGCCTATATGGCTGAGATCGCCCGAGCCGGCATCCTGTCGGTCGACCCGGGGCAGGCAGAGGCGGCCCAGGCGCTTGGCATGCCGGACGGCAAGACCATGCGCCGGATCGTCCTCCCCCAGGCCATGAGGGTCATCGTGCCCCCCACCGGCAACGAGGCCATCGCGATGGTCAAGGACACCTCGCTGCTGGTCGCAATCCCGATCATCGTCGAGCTGTTTTACCAGACGAGCGTCATCGGCGTCCAGACTCTGAAGATCATGCCGGGCTACGTTGCCGCCACGTTGTGGTACCTCATCATCTGCAGCATCCTCATGGTCGGCCAGTACTACCTGGAGCGACACTTCGGTCGCGGCTTCGGCGAGAAGAAGCCCAAGGACAAGCGGTTCGCCCGCGGAGCCGGGATGGGTGGCGCCTGATGACCGCCGCAACGCATGACGACCAGGTGACCGGTCGCAATACCGGCATGCCTCTGGTCCACGCCGTGAACGTCATGAAGGCTTTCCACGGCACCCAGGTCCTCAAGGGCATCGACCTTGACGTGCACAAGGGGCAGGTGGTCTGCCTGCTCGGCCCTTCCGGATCGGGTAAGACGACGTTCCTGCGCTGCATCAACCAGCTGGAGACGATCGACGGCGGCCGGATCTGGGTCGACGGCGACCTCATCGGCTTTGACGACCGCAGTGGCGTGCTGCACCGGCTGACCGACAAGGTCATCGCCGCCCAGCGACGCGAGATCGGCATGGTCTTCCAGCGCTTCAACCTCTTCCCACACAAGACGGCCCTCGAGAACATCATGGAGGCGCCGATCCAGGTGAGGGGCGAGAAGAAGGCGGCCGCGCGCGCGCGGGCCGTTGGCCTTCTCGAGCGGGTCGGTCTGCAGGACAAGCCGGCGGCCTACCCCGCACAGCTGTCCGGAGGCCAGCAACAGCGGGTCGCCATCGCGCGGGCCCTGGCGATGAACCCCAAGCTCATGCTCTTCGACGAGCCGACATCGGCCCTGGACCCCGAGCTCGTCGGTGAGGTGCTCGCCGTGATGCGCGAGCTCGCCGCCGAGGGGATGACGATGATCGTCGTCACGCATGAGATGTCCTTCGCCCGCGAGGTCGCCGACCACGTCGTCTTCATGGACGGCGGAGTCGTCGTCGAGGAGGGCAAACCCCGGGACGTCATCAACGACCCCCAACACGAACGCACGAGGTCGTTCCTGCGGCGGATGCGGTCCGAGCACGCACAGACCACCGTCCCGGCGGCGGAGCCACGCCACACCCCATGACCGGGGAGCCGTGGGGCGCAGGCTTCGACTGGTCGCCGGACCGGCTGCGGGTGGAGCAGCTGACGCGACTCCAGGACACCGTGCGGCGAGCGCACACCAACGTCCCACACTACCGCCGGGCCCTCGACGTCGCCATGGTCCACCCCGACGACGTCCGCTCGTTCGACGACCTCGCACGGATCCCCTTCACCACGAAGGAGGACCTGCGCCAGAACTACCCCTTCGGCATGTTTGCTGTCCCCCGCGAGGAGGTCGCCCGGATCCACGCGAGCAGCGGCACGACGGGGCGTCCGACGGTCGTCGGCTACACCCGCGCCGACCTCGAGATGTGGGCCGAGGTCATGGCACGCTCGATCTACGCAGCAGGCGGGCGGCCGGGTGACATCGTCCACGTCGCCTACGGATACGGCCTCTTCACCGGTGGGCTCGGGGCCCACTACGGCGCCGAACGGCTCGGCTGCACCGTTGTGCCGATCTCCGGTGGGATGACCGAGCGCCAGGTACAGCTCATCACCGACTTCGAGCCGCGGGTCATCATGGTGACGCCCAGCTACTTCCTCAGCCTCCTCGACGAGATGGACCGGCAAGGGATCGACCCCCGGGCGACGTCCTTGCGGGTCGGGATCTTCGGGGCGGAGCCTTGGACCGAGTCGATGCGCCGGGAGGTGGAGGAGCGCACGTCGATGGATGCCGTCGACGTCTACGGCCTCTCGGAGGTCATCGGCCCCGGCGTCGCCCAGGAGGCCGCGTCGACCAAGGACGGTCTCCACATCTGGGAGGATCACTTCTTTCCCGAGGTCATCGACCCCCTCACCGGGGAGGTCCTGCCCGACGGCGAGCGCGGCGAGCTGGTCCTCACGAGCCTGACCAAGCAGGCGATGCCTGTCCTGCGCTACCGCACCCGTGACCTGACCCGCCTGCTGCCGGGCACGGCATACCCGGCGTTCCGGCGGATGGAGAAGGTGACCGGCCGCACCGACGACCTGATGATCATCCGCGGGGTCAACGTCTTCCCGACCCAGATCGAGGAGCACGTCCTCGCCGAGCCACTCCTCGCCCCCTACTTCCAGTGCGTGCTGACGCAGCCGGGGAGGATGGTCGAGCTCACCGTCCTCACCGAGAGCCACGAGGTGCTCGCCGGCGTGGACAAGGACGCGCTCGCGCGACGGCTCGAGGCGCGGATCAAGGACCGTGTGGGCTTGAGCTGCCGCGTCGAGGTGCGCGACCCCGGGAGTATCGAACGCAGCGTGGGCAAGGCTCGCCGGATCGTCGACGAACGGCCGCGGGAGGGCTGAGGCCCAGCCAGCGGCTCGACGACCGGGACCAAGGACCCTTCTGGGATTCCTACCCAGACGGTAGCCTCTACTACTGTTGGTAGTAGATGACCCCCATTTCAGGAGCGCTCCGTGGATGCTGTTGACCTTGCCCGCTGGCAGTTCGCCATCGTGACCGTCTACCACTTCCTCTTCGTCCCCGTGACGATCGGGATGTCCGCGATCGTCGCGTGGTTCCACACGCGATGGGTGCGCCACGGCGACCCCGACGACCTGCGCCTCGCGAAGTTCTTCGGCAAGCTCTTCACCATCAACTTCGCGCTGGGGCTGGTGACCGGCATCGTCCAGGAGTTCCAGTTCGGGATGAACTGGTCGGACTACTCGCGGTTCGTGGGGGACATCTTCGGCGCCCCGCTGGCCATCGAGGCGCTCCTCGCCTTCTTCCTGGAGTCGACGTTCCTCGGCCTGTGGATCTTCGGCTGGGGCAAGCTGCCGGCCAGGCTGCACGCGGCGACGATGTGGATCGTCCACGTCGGCACGCTCCTGTCCGCCTACTTCATCCTCGCCGCCAACTCCTTCATGCAGAACCCCGTCGGCTACCGCTTCAACCCACAGTCCGGCCGGGCCGAGATGACCGACTTCCTGGCCGTCCTGACCAACAAGGTCCAGCTGGTCACGTTCCCGCACACGGTCTTCGCGGCATACATGGTCGGTGGCGCCATGGTCATGGGAGTCGCCCTCTGGCGCCTGCGGCGGCGTGACGTCGGGGCCGACGCCCAGATGTATCGGCGGGGCGCCCGGCTCGGCGCCGTGGTCACCCTCGTCGCGGGCCTGCTCGTGGCCGTCAGCGGCGACATCCAGGGCAAGATCATGACCGAGGTGCAGCCGATGAAGATGGCTGCGGCCGAGGCGCTCTACAACAGCGCCTCGAGCAACGCGCCGTTCTCGCTCTTCACCGTCGGATCACTCGACGGGCAGCAGGAGCGGTTCTCGATCACGGTGCCCAGCCTGCTCAGCTTCCTCGCGACCGGCAACCCGAGCGGGGCGGTGAAGGGCATCAACGAGCTCAAGGCCCAGTACGCCCAGACCTACGGGCAGTCGGGCAACCAGCTCGTCGCGGACGCGACCTACACCCCCAACATCCCGATGGCCTACTGGAGCTTCCGGTTGATGATCGGGGTCGGGCTGCTCGCGGCGGCGGCGGCCGCGCTGGTGCTCTGGTCGACCCGCAAGGGTCGCGTGCCGGGACCCACCACCGCGGTCCGGGCCCGCCTCTGGACGTGGCTGGCCGTCGGCGTGCCGCTGCTCCCGATCGTCGGCAACTCGTTCGGCTGGATCTTCACCGAGACCGGCCGCCAGCCCTGGCTCGTCTTCGGGCTGATGAGCACGACCACCGGGGTCTCCCCCTCCGTCCCGGCCGGCGAGGTCCTCACCTCGATGGTGGTCCTCACCCTCCTCTACGGCGTCCTGGCCGTCGTCGAGGTCAAGCTCTTCCTCACCTACGTGGGCAGGGGGGCCGACCCCTTCGAGGAGCCGCCGGCGCCGGAGTCCACCGACGACACCGCCCCCCTCGTCTTCGCCTACTGACGCCAAGGACGACATCTCATGGAACTCACCACACTCTGGTTCATCATCATCGGCGTCCTGTGGACGGGCTACTTCGTCCTCGAGGGCTTCGACTTCGGCGTCGGGATGCTCCTGCCCGTGCTCGGCCGCGGCACGGACGCCGCCGACACCGACCGGCGCAAACGCGTGCTGCTCAACACGATCGGACCCGTCTGGGACGGCAACGAAGTCTGGGTCCTCACCGCCGGCGGAGCCACTTTCGCCGCGTTCCCGCACTGGTACGCCACAATGTTCAGCGGGTTCTACCTCCCCCTGCTGCTCATCCTCGTCGCCCTCATCGTCCGCAACCTCGGGTTCGACTACCGGGGCAAGCGCCCGTCCGCGAGCTGGAAGGCGCGCTGGGACCTGGCCATCGTCATCGGCTCCGTGCTGCCCGCGTTCCTCTGGGGCGTCGCCCTGACCAACGTCGTGAACGGCGTCCCGATCGACGCCAACCGGGAGTACGTCGGCAACCTCTTCACCCTGCTCAACCCCATCGGCATCCTCGGGGGACTGACCACGCTCACCCTCTTCCTCACCCACGGAGCACTGTTCGTGGCGCTCAAGACCGACGGCCCGATCCGGGCCGACGCCCGCCGGCTCGCCACTCGGGTGGGCATCGTCGCGGCCGTCCTGGCCGTCCTGCTGCTCGGCACCATCGGGCTGCAGCAGGGCTCCGTGTTCTCATGGCTGACAACGGTCGTTGCGGCAGCCTCCCTCGTCTTCGCGCTTCTGGCCAACGCCCGTGCCCGGGAGGGCTGGGCCTTCGTCGGCACCTTCGTCACCATCGCCTTCGCCGTCGCGACCCTGTTCCTGACGCTCTTCCCCGACGTCATGCCGTCCTCCCTCAACCCCGCGTGGTCGCTGACGACGGCGAACGCCTCCAGCACGGCATACACCCTGAAGATCATGACCGTCGTCGCCCTGGTCTTCACCCCGGTCGTGCTGCTCTACCAGGCGTGGACCTACTGGGTCTTCCGCAAGCGCATCGCCGTCCACCACATCCCCGCATGAGGCCCTTCGACCCACGCGTCCTGACCCTTGCCCCCGCCAGCCGCCGACCCGTCGTCGCGCTCGGCGCGGTCGGCGTGCTGCAGGGGGTGGCCACCGTGGGGCTGGCGTTCGCCCTCGGAGCCCTCGTCACCGCGGTGGTCCGAGGCGGGGAGCTGCGCCCTGCGGCTGCGTGGGTCGCGCTGCTCTTCGCGATCCGAGCCGCCCTCGGCTGGAGCGTCGAGCGGCTCGCCGCGCGCGCCGGGGTCGAGGTCTCGGGCGCCCTGCGTCGGGCCCTGCTGGAGCGCTGGCTCGGGCGGCCGGTCGAGGATCGACCGGGCGCCGCCACCGCGGCAACCCTTGCGGCGCAGGGGAGCACGAGCGTCGAGACCTACGTCGTGCGGTTCCTGCCGGCGCTCATCCAGGCCGCCTCGGTGCCCGCCCTCGCCGTCGTCGCCCTGCTCGTCGTGGACTGGCCGAGCGCGGTGGTCGTCATCCTCACCCTCCCCCTGATGCCGCTCTTTGCTGCCCTCATCGGACGGACGACCCAAGAGGCCACCCAGCGCCGGTGGGTCGCGCTGGCCGGCCTGTCCGGTCACTTCCTCGACGTCGTGCGGGGACTGCCGACCCTGGTCAGCTACGGCCGGGGGGAGCGCCAGGTCGAGACGGTGCGCACGGTCAGCGAGAAGCACCGCCGCGAGACGATCGCCACCCTGCGGCTGGCCTTCCTCAGCTCCACCGCCCTCGAGCTGCTGGCGACCATCTCGGTGGCCCTCGTCGCCGTCATCGTCGGGATCCGGTTGGCCGCCGGGGGGATCGGCCTGCAGAGCGCGCTCATCGCGATCCTGCTCGCCCCCGAGGCGTACTGGCCCGTCCGTCGGGTCGGCGCCGAGTTCCATGCCGCCGCCGATGGCGCCGTGGCCCTGTCCGCGATCCTCGACGAGCTCGACGCGTCACCCGCGCACGGCGCCGAGGCGCACGGTCTGGAGGACCGCTCGCCGGTTGGCCTCCGGGTCGTCGTCAGCGGGCTCGGATACACGTATGCCGGGAGCGAGGCTCCCGTCCTCACCTCCTGCGAGCTGGAGGCCGGGCCGGGACTGACCGTGGTCACCGGCCCGTCGGGCTGCGGCAAGTCCACCCTGCTCGAGGTCATCGCGGGCCTCCGGACACCGACCGCCGGCCGGGTCACCTCACCCCGGACGCACCTCGTGGCCCAGCGACCCTTCCTCCTCGGCGGATCCGTGCGCGACAACCTCACCCTCGGCAACGACGCCGACCCGGCCGCCCAGTGGGCGGCGCTGCGACGCGTCGGTCTCGACGGGGTCGTCGCCGGGCTCCCGTCCGGTCTGGACGGGCGCATCGGCGACGACGGCTTCGGCCTGTCCGCGGGACAGCGGGCCCGGCTCGCCCTGGCCCGCGCCTGCCTCTCGACGGCTCCCGTCCTGCTCCTCGACGAGTCGACGGCCCACCTCGACGCAGCCACCCTGGAGAGCGCCCACGCCGTCATCCGCGAGCTCGCGGCCACCCGGGTCGTCATCGCCGTCACCCATCGGCGGGCCCTGATCGACGCCGCCGACCACCACGTGCACCTGGGCCTTCGAGCGGAGATCGCGCGATGAGCGCGGCCCTGAGGGGGCGCGTCGCCTCGGGGCCCCGGGTTGGAGCGGGACGCGGACTCTCCCCAAGGCTCCTGGTCGCCGCGGTCGTCGGCGGCGCCGCCACGACGGCGGGCATCGCCCTCACCGCCACCTCGGGCTGGCTCATCGTGCGGGCCAGTGAACGACCGGTCATCCTCACCCTCCTGACGGCGATCGTCGCGGTGCGGGCGTTCGGGATGGCCCGGGCGCTGCTGCGACACCTCGAGCGGCTGCGCTCCCACGACGTCGCGCTCGCGGAGCTTGCCGACCTGCGGACAGAGGCCTACGCCCGCCTCGTGCCCCTCACGCCGGCGCGGCTGGGGCGCCGTCGGCGCGCCGACCTGCTCGGCGGGGTCGTCGACGACCTCACCGACGTCGTCGAGGCCCAGGTGCGGGTGACCGTGCCGGTCGCCGCAGCAGTGATAGCGGGAGGGCTGACCGCGCTGTTGGCTGCCCTCCTGGCTCCGGTGGTCGGCCTCGTCCTCGCGGGAACGCTGTTCGCCGCCACCGGGGTCTGTGCTGTGGCGTGGCACCTCGAACGACGGTCCCAGCAGGAGCTCCTGGCCGCCCGAGGCGAGGTGACGAGGGTCAGCGAGCTCGTCGGGGGACGGGGCTCGGAGCTGCAGGCGATCGGCGCCGGAGGAGTCGCCCTGGGCTGGCTCGACGAGGCC
This sequence comes from Lapillicoccus sp., assembly GCF_046595215.1. NCBI lineage: Bacteria > Bacillati > Actinomycetota > Actinomycetes > Micrococcales > Intrasporangiaceae > Lapillicoccus > Lapillicoccus sp. The sequence goes on from NZ_JBKJPP010000051.1 coordinate 12,186, forward strand.
CACCGGGTGCTCCTCGCGGCGTCACGGCGTCAGTCCCGCGGCCGGGCCCTGGCCTCGGCCGCCCTCATCCTGCTCATCGGGGCGGCAGCGGTCGGCATCGCCGTCCTCAGCTCCGGGCTGGACGTCTCGGCCCCGGTGAAGGGCCTGCTCGTCCTGACCCCCGTCGCGCTCGGAGACGCCCTCCTGCCCCTCGTGGACGTGGTCCGCGCGCTGGCCCGGGCGCAGGCCGCCGCCGCCCGGCTGGAGTCGTTGCTCGACCAGCAACCGGCGGTCAAGGGCTCGGGGACCCTCCTGCCCCGGGAGCCGTCGGCGCCACGGATCAGCCTCCGGGGGGTGACCGGGTCGTGGTCCGCCGCAGGCCCCGACACGGGTCCCGACGTGGGTCCGGTCGACCTCGACCTGGCCCCGGGGTCGCGCACCCTGCTCACCGGGCGCAACGGCGGCGGCAAGTCCACCCTGCTCGCGGTGCTGGGCCGCCACCTCGAACCGTCCGGCGGTCAGTACCTCATCGACGGCACCGACGTGCGGAGCCTGCGCCTCGACGCGGTCCGCGCCCTCGTGGCCGTTGTCGACGACGAGCCCCATGTGCTCGGGACAACGCTGCGCGAGAACCTGCGTCTGGCCCTTCCCCGGACCGGCCAACTTCGGGACGTGCCTGCGGAGTCGGCTGGGCACCATGTCGTGAAAGACAACGAGCAGGACCTCGAGCAGGACCTCGGCGGGTGCCACGACGGGGCCCTCGTCGAGGGACTTTGCCGAGCCGGCCTCGGTGGCTGGCTCGCGGCCCTCCCCCATGGTCTCGACACCCGCCTCGGGGCGGGCGGCCGAGGACTGTCGGGGGGCGAGCGGGCCCGCCTCTCGCTGGCTCGGGCGATCGTCTCGCAGCGCCCGGTGATCCTCCTGGACGAGCCGGTGGCCCACCTCGACCACGCCACTGCCACGCAGGTCCTGGATGACCTCCTCGCCGGGACCAGCGGCCGCACCGTCGTGATGGTCAGCCACCAGCCGATCGCCCCCGAGCGCTTCGACCGGGTGCTCGAGGTCGGCGGGGTGCCAGCGCCGATAGGTTGGTGAGCGTGCCCGGACCTCGACCGCGCAGCCTCGGCGACCTCGAACGGGGCGTCATGGACCACCTGTGGTCACTCGGTGACGGGGCGGCAGGAGTGACCGTCCGCGAGGTCCACGGCGTGCTCGGGACGGAGCGCGTGCTGGCCTACACGACGCTCATGACGGTGCTCGACCGGCTGGCCAGGAAAAGGGTCGTCGAACGGGTCCGCGAGGGCCGGGCGTGGAGCCACACCGTCGCGGCCAGCCGCGGGCAGCTCACCGCCGAGAGGATGCGGCGCACCCTCGACGACCTCGGCTCCTCGGACCGGAGGTCGGCGCTGCTGCACTTCCTGAATGACTCCTCCCCAACACAGCTCACCGAGCTGCGGTCGGCGTTGGACGAGCTCGAGGAGCGACACCGAGCCGACCGGGGCTGAGCAGCGGCTGTCCGCGGCCAGGGCGGCCAGCGCGGCCATCGCGGCCATCGCGGTCCCGCCGGAGCCGCTGCGGGCTGGACCGACTGACCCGCCATGACGGCATACGGTGTCGTCATGCGCGTCCTCGTCAGCGGCGGAGCCGGATACATCGGCTCCCACACCGTGGTCCAGCTCGTCGCCGCCGGCCACGAGGTCGTCGTCGTCGACGACTTCGGCAACGCCAAGCCCGCGGTGATGGGACGGCTCGACGCCCTGACGGGGACGCACATCCCGGTCCAGGCCTTCGACCTGACGGACAAGGACAAGACGGAGCGGCTCTTCGCGACGACGCAGATCGACGCAGTGATCCACTTCGCCGGTCTCAAGGCCGTCGGCGAGAGCGTCCAGATCCCGCTCGACTACTACGAGAACAACCTCGAGTCGACGTTCTCGCTGCTGCGCGCGATGCGCCGGCACGGCTGCCGCACGCTCGTCTTCTCGTCGTCGGCGACGGTCTACGGAGACCGGGCCCCGGTCCCCTGCCGGGAGGACTACGAGCCGCTCAACGCCTCGAGCCCGTACGGGCGCACCAAGGTGATCATCGAGCAGGTGCTGCGCGACGTCGCCCACACCGACCCGTCGTTGCGGATCGCGATCCTGCGCTACTTCAACCCCGTCGGGGCCCACGTCTCAGGGACGATCGGCGAGGACCCGCAGGGCGTGCCCAACAACCTCATGCCGTTCATCGCCCAGGTGGCTGTCGGCCGACGGGCCTCGCTCCAGGTGTTCGGTGACGACTACCCCACCGCCGACGGCACCTGCGAGCGCGACTACATCCACGTGGAGGACCTCGCCGCGGGACATGTCGCGGCGCTGGCCAAGATGGCCACGTCCGACGCGACGGTGTCGACGTGGAACCTGGGCACGGGCACGGGCACGTCTGTGCTGCAGGTGATCTCGGCGTTCGAACAGGCAGCCGGAAGACCGATCCCCTACCAGGTGGTGGCCCGTCGTGCCGGCGACCTGCCGGCGTTCTGGGCGGACCCGACGCGGGCCCACGAAGAGCTGGGCTGGCGGGCCACACGCACCATCGAGGAAATGTGCGCCGACACGTGGCGCTGGCAGAGCGCCAACCCGCACGGCTACGAAGACCTCCCGGACAGGGACGACGCCGGGTAGGCGTTGGTCGACGACCTCCGGCCACCCTGTTGGATGGACCCATGACCGCCACGACGCCCTATCGGGTGACCTTCGTCTGCTCCGGCAACATCTGTCGCTCCCCGATGGGGGAGGTGATCCTGCGGGACCTGCTCGCCGAGGCGGGTCTGGACGGCACGGTCGAGGTGGACTCGGCCGGGACCACGAGCTATGAGGTCGGGAGGCCGGCCGACCCACGGGCCGTGACCGAGCTGCGACGGCGCGGATACGACGGCGCGGGACACGTCGCGCGTCAGTTCCACCCGGAATGGTTCGCCCGCACAGACCTCGTCCTCGCCGCCGACGAGGGGCACGCGGCCGCGCTGCGACGGTGGGCCACGACACCGGAGGACACGGCGAAGGTCCGGCTGATCCGCGAGTTCGACCCCGCGGCCGTGGCCGCCGACACCCTCGAGGTCGACGACCCCTGGTATGGCGACACCGAGGACTTCGTGCGCTGCTTCGCCGAGGTCGAGGCATCCTGTCGCGGCCTGCTCGCCCACCTGCGCGGGCAGCTGGCGGCCTCACACCGCTGATCGACGACACTCAGTGCCCGGCGACGTGCCGGGGTGAGTCGGCTGGTCTGGGAGGATTGCACCATGTCCTCGTTCGGTGATGCCAGCCCTCCCATCGCCCTCGGCGCCCTCGACGGGCGCTACCGGTCCGTCGTCGCACCGCTCGTCGAGCACCTGTCAGAAGCTGCACTGAACCGGATGCGGGTCCACGTCGAGGTCGAGTGGCTCGTCCACCTCACAGACCACCACGTCGTGCCCGGCGTGCGTGTCCTCAGCGGGTCCGAGCAGGCTGCGCTGCGTGACGTCGTGACGCACTTCGGGACCGACGAGGTCGCCGAGCTGGCGCAGATCGAGCGCGAGACGGTCCATGACGTCAAGGCGGTCGAGTACTTCGTCAAGCGGCGCCTGATGGCCATCGCCCCCGACGAGGCCGACCGCGGCCTCGCCGAGCTGATCCACTTCGCCTGCACGTCGGAGGACATCAACAACCTGTCCTACGCCCTGATGGTCCGCGGCGCCGTGATGTCGGTCTGGCTGCCCAGGGCGAGCGCGCTCGTCGACCAGGTCGCCGGCATGGCGACCGGGCTGCGGGACGTGCCGCTGCTCGCCCGCACCCATGGCCAACCGGCTACGCCGACGACGATGGGCAAGGAGCTGGCGGTGCTGGCCTTCCGACTGCGTCGGCAGCTGGCCCGGATCGGGCGTGCGGACTATCTCGGCAAGCTCAACGGGGCGACGGGCACGTTCGGCGCCCACCTCGCGGCGGTGCCGCTGGCCGACTGGCCGTCGATCAGCAGGTCGTTCGTCGAGGGACTGGGCCTGACGTGGAACCCGTTGACCACCCAGATCGAGAGCCACGACTGGCAGGCCGAGCTGTATGCCGACATGGCCCGCTTCAACCGGGTCCTGCACAACCTCTGCACCGACGTGTGGACCTACGTCTCGCTCGGCTACTTCGCGCAGGTGCGCGGTCAGGGGAGCGTCGGGTCGTCGACGATGCCCCACAAGGTCAACCCGATCCGCTTCGAGAACGCCGAGGCCAACCTCGAGGTGTCCAACGCCCTGCTCGACGTCCTCGGCTCGACGCTCGTCCAGTCGAGGCTGCAGCGCGACCTCACCGACTCCTCGATGCAGCGCAACATCGGCACGGCGTTCGGTCACTCGCTGCTGGCGCTGGACAACGCCGGCCGAGGTCTCGCCGGCCTCGACGCGGTGCCGGCTGCGATGGACGCCGACCTCGACGCCAACTGGGAGGTCCTCGGCGAGCCGATCCAGTCGGCGATGAGGGCCCTTGGCGCACAAGGGGTCCCAGGCATGGACAACCCCTACGAGCGGCTCAAGGAGCTGACCCGCGGTCGGCGGATCACCCAGGGTGACCTCCAGACCTTCATCGCCGGGCTCGGGCTGCCGGACGACGTCGCGGCCCGGCTGTCCGCCATGACGCCGCGGACCTACATCGGTGCGGCGCCCGAGCTCGTCGACTACCTCGGCTGACGCCGAGGCGCAGCGGCGGCCGCAGCAGGCTCAGGACGCCGACGTCGGAGCGGCCCCGACGACCTCGTTGACGAGGGTGCTGGCCGGCCCGAGGCGCGGTCCGAGGTAGGTGCCAGGAAGGCCCCTCCGGCCGCGCGGCGACGCGAAGGCGTTCCCGGCATACAAGACCGGCAGCCCCCTGGCGTCGACGGCGCGCAGCAGCCCCACCGCGCGGTTCCGCGACGAGGCGAGGTGCGAGACGATGACGACTCCCGCGGTGGGGTTTGCCGTGATGGCGACCTCGAGGGCGGTCTGCGAGGTGCGGGCACCCAGGACACGAGTGCGCCGCCCCAGGCGGCGCAGCAGAAGGTTGAGTGCCTCGAGGCCGATGGTGTGCATGTCGCCCGGACCACAGGCCAGCACGATCTGGGCCCCCCGCGACGGAGACGGCGTGTAGTGCTGGTCGAGCCAGGCCCTCGCCGTCTCAGTCGTCAGCTGCTCCTGGCCGAGGTGGCAGCGCCCGGACTCCCACCAGGCGCCGACCTGCTTGAGTGCCGGCATGAGCACGTCGTCAAGGGCCCCGGCGAGCCCCAGCTCGGCCTCGGCGTCATCGAGCTGGTCCCGGACCCCCGCCGAGTCGAGGTCCTCGCAGGCGGCCAGGAGCCCCTCGACGAGCCGCCCCGCGGGGCCGTCCAGGCCGAGGAGCGTGCGCACCGTCTGCGCGGCGGTGGCGGCGCGCTCGCCCCGGGCGATCTCGTCCCGCATGAGCCGCAGGGCGTGCAGCTCCACCAGCGAGTAGCGACGGTGCCGGCCCGGGGTGTGGCGCATGTCGGGGATGCCGTACCGGCGCTGCCACGATCGCAGGGTCGGCATGGGCACCCCGAGGAGCTCAGCCACCTCCGCGATGGGACGGCCGTGGGGCGCCTCGCCCGACGGCGCGTCTGACGCTGCCTCCATGTCCACCACCCTCCTGCCGAACTGCGTCTCGGGAAGCCGCGCACGTGGCCTCGGACGAGAACCCCATCCTGTCCTGAGACCGATCTGCCATCAAGACTGTGCGATCCCACGTCGCTTTGCATAGTTTCAGATGTAGCGTCCGCGCCCCCGGACCGTGATGCTGAGTGCACGCTCAAGGGCCTCCCCCTCCCTCGCCCGGCACCCTCGCGGGAGCGGGTAGGGCGCAGACCGCCGGATGATCGTAGGAGTGACATGCAGCTGACACACGGAGATGCGGCGGAGGCCTACGCGGGCTTCGTCGCCGAGCTGCGCCAGCAGCCGACGCCGGACGCGGCGGCCCAGCGTGCGGTCCAGCTCGCCCGCAAGCTGTTCACCTGCCGTGGGGCGACGATCTGGGTCATGGGCAGCCGTCGGATGCCGGTTGCCCAGGCCAGCACGGATCCCGACCTCGTCGCGGGGATCCGTGACAACGTCCCGGACCGCCGCCAGGGAGTGGCATGGACGTGCCTCACCGACGAGCACGTCGTGCGTGTCGACGACTTCCACGACGACCCACGATGGCCCGATCTGGTGGCGACGATCCGGCACAAGACCTCGCTGCGTTCCGCCATCGGCTATCCCCTCACCGTGGCCCGGGAGAGCTTCGGTGCCCTCGTCATCTACTCCGACGTCCCCGGTGAGTTCGCCGGCGAGACGTCGCCCCTCGGCGCCATCTTCGCCGTCCACCTCGCCCTCGCCCTGCAGAGCGCCCGCGCGACCGAGCGGGTGACGCACCTCGAGCACGCATTGCTGACCAACCGCCGGATCGGCACCGCCATCGGCATCCTCATGGCCCATCATCAGGTCACCGAGGAGCACGCCTTCGACCTGCTGCGCACCTCGTCCCAGCGCGAGAACGTCAAGCTCGCCGCGATCGCCGAGCGAGTGGTGCACACCGGCGGAATGTCTTGACCCGGCCCCGGCGCCCAGGCCGTCACCGAGGTCGGTGGCACCATCGACGAGCTCGCGGATGATGCCGCGTGGCGCCCGGTCTCCGCGATCATGTGGGCGATCATCGCCCGCAACGAGGCGCGCCTGGTCTCACCCCGAGTACGCGACCGCGGCGAGGTCGGCGCAGGAGGTCACCACCGGCTTACTGCTGTCGCACGCCTTGAGGGAGTGCCGTGGCGACCTGGTCCGGCGTGGAGGCAGCCCCTGGGCCGTGACCCAGCAGCAGCGTCCCCGCCGGCACCCATGCGCGGGCCAAGGGGAACAGCCCCCGACCTGACGCGAGGCTCAGATGACGACCGGCCCCGTCGGGGTGTCGAAGGTGACCGAGAGCAGCCCCGGCGTGCCGTGCGGGGCGACGAAGGTGAAGTCGATCACCGAGGAGGTCTGACCGGGCGGCAGACCGAGCCACTCCGTGACCCGATCTCGGTGACCGGCGATCTCCAGGGCCCCGATGGTCACCGCGGTCGTCGCGCCGACGGACGGGTGGAGACCGCCGTCCTCCCACTGCACGTAGTAGGGCAGCTGGGGGTCGGACATGAGGCCCTTGATGCCGAGCTGTCGCCAGCGCAGCTCCACCCCGTCGGGGCGGTGCCGGTTGCCAGGAGCCGACTCCCGACCGAGGCGCTTCTCGACGGTCCTGATGTCGTCGACCGAGACGACCCAGCCGAGCCATCCACCGCCGGCCTCGGAACGGGCGCGGACCGCCTGCCCGAAGGGCGCCTTGTCGGACGCGGGGTGGTCCAGACATTCGACGATCTCGACGTAACGCTCGTGCGCGAGCGGCAGGATCACGTTGCGCGTGCCGAAGCGCGGGTGCACCCCGCCGTCGACCGGGTCGACGCCGATCTGCTTCGCAAGGCGCTCTGCGGTCGCCCGCAGTCCATCGTGTTCCGCGGCGTAGGAGACGTGGTCAACTCGCATGCAGCCCATCGTGACACACGTTTCGGTATGCTCTCGACCACCCCCCTCGGAGGCCCGTCAAGGCCCCGGCGGGGGGGCCAGTAGCGCTCGACGCTGCCGCACGGCCTCATACAGGACGATGGCCGCAGAGGCCGCGACGTTGAGGGAGTTGGCCCTGCCGGCCATCGGGATCCGGACGCGGTGCGTGGCCGCACCGAGCAGCAGGTCGTCGGCCCCGTGCTTCTCGGCGCCGACGGCGATGGCCACCAGGCCGGTGTAGTCGACGTCGCCGTAGTCGACCTCGGTCTCGGGCGTCGTCACGACCAGTGCCACGTCGTGCTCGCGAAGCCAACTCAGCGTCTGCGCGGTCGTGGCACTGACCACGGGGAGCGCAAACACCGTGCCCTTGCTGGCGCGCACGACGTTGGGGTTGCTCCAGTCGGTGACCGGGTCGGCGGCGATGACCGCATCGACACCCGCGGCGTCGGCCGTGCGGAGCATCGCGCCGAGGTTGCCCGGCTTCTCGACGCCCTGGCAGACCAGGACGAGGTCGCTGGCACCCGCCGTGAGGTCCGCGAGGTCACGGGCGACGCTGTCGGCGACCGCGATCAGGCCGTCAGGCCCCTCCCGGTAGGCGACCTTCTCGAACGCCGTCCGGCTCAGCCTCACGATCTCGACGCCGCGCCCGCGCAGCACGCGCAGCAGGTCCTCCTGCACCCCGATGTCCTGCGCCCCGGCCAGCCCGGCGCGGCTGAACAGCTCGGGGCAGACGTATGCCGTGCTGGGCACGACGCCGGCGTCAAGGGCGAGGGACAGCTCTTCGTAACCCTCGATGAGGGTGGCGCCCGCCTCCTCGCGCGCCCGACGGCGCCGGAGGGCGACCAGGGCCTTGAGCCGGGGGTTGGCCGGCGACGTGATGACGAGGTCGCTCATGGTGGGGCAAGTCTGTCAGGCGCCGGCGGACCGCCCACTCAGCTGGCGACTGGACCTCGGAGCAGCGAGCGCAGGATGGGGACGAGGCCGTCTTCGTCGACGTGGCTCGTGACCTCGTCCGCGACGGCCTTCACCTCGTCGGGGGCGTTGCCCATGGCGACCCCTCGAGCCGCCCAGTGCAGCATCTCGATGTCGTTGCGCTGGTCGCCGACGGCGACCGTCAGGGCCGGTTCGATGTGGAGGCGCCGGCGCAGCAGCTCGAGCGCCGAGGCCTTGGTGACGCCCTCGGGGTTGATGTCGAGCCAGGCGGTCCAGCCGATGGCGTAGGAGACCCCGTGGAGCCCGGCACGCTCGACCTGCTCGAGGAACTCCTCGGGGGTGGCGTCGGGGCGGCGCAGGGTGACCCTCGTCGCCGGCCTGTCGACGAGGTGCTCCCAGTCGACGACCACCTGGGCCCCGCCCAGCTCACCGTCAGGGAAGGGCGCGCTGACCTTGAAGCCGACGCCGAGGTCCTCGACTGCGACGAGCGCCTCGGGGATGGCCTCGCGCAGGAGGGTCAGCGCCGGCCGCGGGTCGAAGGTGACCGTCTCGAGGATCTCGTAGCCGCGGTCGAGCCCCGGATCGAGGGCGATCGTCACGGCGCCGTTGGAGCACACGGCATACCCGGCGCCGAGGCCCAGGGCCCGCACCAGTGGCATCGTCGCGACGACGGAGCGTCCGGTGGAGATGATGAGCAGGTGGCCCGCGGAGACCACATCGGTGACGGCGGCGGCCACGGCCGGGGACAGCTCACCGCTGTGGTTGACCGTCGTCCCGTCGAGGTCCAGCGCGACCAGGAGGCGTGGTGCCACGACGACCACCGGGTCGTGCATCTGCGGCCTCCGTCAGTTGTGGGTGGCCCGCTCGAGCCTCCCACCACCAACCCTACGGGGAGTCACCCGCCGGCGCGCATGGCCTCGCGGACCGTCGCCGGCCCTGGTCCGCCTCACTGACCGGCGGTAGAGGCGCTCTCTGACCGCACCGATCGCCGTCCGGTCGACGCCCGCTCCTTTTCGCCGCCGCGACCTCCATGGCGTTCTTTGTCACGGCGATCACGCGAAGAGGCACACCATCCTGGCCCTCGTCGCGGTCCACTTCACGGCGTCAGCCGAGGCACCATGGGCGGCTGGTCGCCTCCCCCACGAGGATGAGGGCGGCAGCCGGCCCCACTCAGCCCGTGACGGGGGTCAGGACGTCAAGCCCGAGGAAGGGGCGCAGCGCACGGGGCACGACGACGGAACCGTCCGCCTGCTGGTGGTTCTCGAGGATCGCGACGATCCAGCGGGTCGTGGCCAGCGTCCCGTTGAGGGTGGCGACGGTGCGCGTGCCCGGCCCCTGACCCTGCTCGAGACGCTCGCGCACGCCCAGCCGACGGGCCTGGAACGTCGTGCAGTTGGAGGTCGACGTCAGCTCTCGGTAGCGGCCCTGGGTCGGCACCCACGCCTCACAGTCGAACTTGCGCGCCGCAGGACCCCCGAGGTCACCGGCAGCCGTGTCGATGACGCGGTAGGGCAGCTCGACCTTGGCGAGCATGTCCTTCTCCCACTGCAGCATCCGCTCGTGCTCGGCCTCGGACTCCTCGGGACGACAGTAGGAGAACATCTCGACCTTGTGGAACTGGTGCACCCGGATGATCCCCCGGGTGTCCTTGCCGTGCGACCCGGCTTCGCGGCGGTAGCAGGCCGACCACCCGGCATACCGTTTCGGGCCGTTGCTCAGGTCGATGATCTCGTCGGCGTGGAAGCCTGCGAGGGCGACCTCCGACGTGCCGGTGAGGTAGAGGTCGTCGGCGTCGAGCCGGTAGACGTCGTCATGCGCGTCGAGGTATCCCGTGCCATCCATGATGTCCGCGCGCACCAGGGTGGGGGTGATCATGGGGGTGAAGCCGTGATCCACCGCCTGCGCCATCCCCATGTTGAGCAGGGCCAGCTCGAGCCGGGCGCCGACACCGGTGAGGAAGTAGAACCGGGCGCCGCCGACCTTCGCGCCGCGCTCCATGTCGATCGCGCCGAGGCGTTCGCCGAGGTCGAGGTGGTCCCGCGGCTCGAAGCCCTCGGCCGCGAAGTCGCGGGGGGTGCCGACGGTCTCGCGCAGCACGTAGTCGTCCTCGCCCCCGGTCGGGACCCCGTCGATGATGATGTTGCCGACCCGACGCAGCAGCGTCTCCAGCTCGGCGCCGTCGGCGTCCGAGGCCGACTCGAGCTCCTTGACGCGCTCTGAGGTCTCCTTGGCCTGCGCGACGAGGGTGGCCTTGTCCGCGCCCCTGGCGGCGGCAACCCGCTTGCCGAAGGACTTCTGCTGGGCCCGGAGGCTCTCGAACTCGGCGAGGGACGAGCGGCGGGCCCCGTCGGCGGCGAGGATCGCGTCGACGACCCCCGGGTCCTCGCCCCGGGCCTGCTGCGAGGCGCGGACGACGTCCGGGCTCTGCCGCACGAGCTTGATGTCGATCATCTGCCCAGCGTATCGGCGCGCTGCGGGAGGCACGCGCCGGACGCCCGCGCCGGACGCCCGGCCCCCCGTAGGGGACCTCCGTGGGGGAAGAGTATGCCGGGCCCCCCCCACGAGTGCCCGGCATACGTCTGGGTCGGCGTCAGCACGACCCAGATCACGACCTCGTCGTCGAGGGCGCCGCAGGTCGCGGTGCGAGAGGTCGTGATGGTTGAAGAGTCAAGCACACGATCCTGCGTGGCCACCGCCCCGTCCGGGCTGCGGACGTCGAGTCCGCGGGGGCGGGAGATCAGCTCGGCCGAGAGGGCGCTCAGCCCCGGACGTCCCAGACGTGGTGGAACAGATCGTGCAGGAAGTAGCGGCCCAGCGTCTCGACGGTGAACGCCGACCCGTTGCTGCGCGTCCCGCGCCGCTCCCACTCGTTGCTGCCGACGTGGGTGAAAGCCACGGCGGCGGCCTCACCGTCGACGGCGAGTGCCCGGGAGACGACCTCGGGGTCCTGGTCCCAGTAACGCTCCTCGAGGGCCGTGGCGTCCTGGTCCCAGTCGGCAAATCGGGGGTCGTCCTCGCGCTGCATCAGCTGGAGGCGAGCAGTGAAGAGGCGGCAGACGTCGCGGACGTGGCAGGCATACTCCAGGGCTGACCAGATCTGGGGAGACGGTCGCGCGGTCGCGTCAGGCCGGGCGAGCACGTCCGGAAAGCGCGAGACCGCGTCGCGCACGAGGGCCGGGATGGCGACCCGGTCGATCGCCGCCGCGGCGAATCCGCACTCCGGGCAGGTCCGGGCCAGGGTCCACGTCCAGTCCTTGTCGTCCGGATCAGGATGGGACGGACGGGCGCGGG
>NZ_JBKJPP010000067.1:0-2736 GCF_046595215.1 Lapillicoccus sp.
GTAACAGCCGGCCCCATCCCTTCAAAGCGCGCGGCCGCCGCCTGCTGCTGCTGCTCGCCACGGTGGGACTGGCCGTGTTGGGCACGACCGTGCTGTCCACTCTCGGCGCGAGCAACGCCGGTTCCCTCGGTCCCATCCTGAAGGTGCTCGTCCTCGTCGCCTCAATCGCCGTCAACGCGGCCGCGTTCATCTTCGCGTTCCGCGTCGCGGCCGCCCGCGACCTCTCCGCCCGCGACCTCTCCGCCCGCGACGTCGCCCCCGGTGCCATCGCAGCCGCGAGCATCTGGCAACTGCTGCAGACCTTCGGCGTCGTCTACGTCGGCCACGTCATCAAAGGCACCTCAGTCACCAGTGGCGTCCTTGCTCTCGTCCTGGGCCTACTCGCGTTCCTCTACATCACCGCCACCGCGGTGGTGCCCTGCGCGGAGGCCAACGTCGTGCGCGTCGATCACCTCCACCCCAGATCGCTCCTTACCCCGTTCATCGACGACGTGGACCTCACCAGCGGAGACCGACGCGGCTACACGAGCCGAGCCAGAGCCCAACGATCCAAAGTTTCGAATATGTCGACGTCCGATACGACCCACCAGACAAGCCAACCGAGTGACCACCGCCAAACCAAGTCGGACCTGCGGGGCTCGAGGCCCCGGTTAACCGACCCATGATCGGTGCGTCCGTCGCTCGGACGGCGCTGCGGTTTCGCCCTCGCTAGAAGCTGAGGACAGCGTTCTTACCCATCCATCCGCGATGTTTCCCGGGGCCAGCGGGTCCACGTGAATTCCGTTGAAGATCGGCGGCGTCGTACTCAGGACAGCCTTGTTAAAGACAGCCTTGTTAAACCAGTACAAGGCTGGAGCCCGATCGTTTACGAGACGGCACGTTCGTCGGCGCTGGCGGCCGACCTCGAGCTCACGGCCGAGGAGGTCGCGACGCTCGACGCGCGGTCCGGGGGACGAACGCCGAGGTACGGTGTTTGCGGTCGTCGACGTCGGGTAGGTGCAGAGGTTACCGAGACCACGTCGTGTGGGCCATACAGAAGAGGACAGCATGAGCGCTGACGAGAAGACCGCCAAGGACCTGGTCCAGACCCTCAAGGACGGCCAGAAGGGCTTCGCAGCGTCCGCGAAGAAGCTGGCCGACGGCGAGGTGCCCCAGTGGGCCGACACCATGCGCCGCCTGGAGCAGCAGCGCGTGCAGTTCGCCCAGGAGATCGTCGCGATGGGTCGCGACTACGGCGACGACGTAGATGAGGGCGGGTCCGCGCTCGCCGCGGCGCACCGCGGCTGGCTCTCACTCAAGGACGCCCTTACCGGCGACAAGCCGTCGGGCGTGCTCGACGCAGCCGTCCAGGGTGAGGACCACACCGTGTCGGAGTACGAGAAAGCCCTGAAGGAGGACCTCAGCGACGGCTTCCGCACGGTCGTTCAGCGCCAGCACGGCGAGATTGTCGCGGCCCGTGACGAGGTCAAGGCACTGCAGGCTGTCAGCTGAGTCGTCTCGTCCCAAGCCCGCGGTCTCGCGACCGTGGGGCTTCTGGCGTCTGGGCTGCACGGCGCCGAGGGCGCTGGGGTGGAGCCGAGGAACGTTGGGTGCACGGCCCAGACAGAACCCGGAGCAGGCGTCTCTGTAGCCACTGAGAACGATCGTCGCCGTAGCCGCTGAGAGAGCTTGGGGGATTTCTCGTGTCATGCCCGTCTCGGCGACGTGCGCAGCAGGGACGTAGTTGCCGGCGACGGACTCGCAGCCTTGCCTACGCTTGTTCGCCAGCGCTCATTCGTGGACCCTAGAACTCCGTTCAGCGGCTCTCTGGCTGGGGGAGCGGCCCATGCCCCTGAAATAGGTTGTACGGCTACTTGCTCAGACCCGCTGTCACCATGGCCCTTCGCTTGACGATGTCGTCTCCCGGGTTAGCGCTCATGGCTTGACCCGCTGCTCGTGACGAAACACCACCTCCCACCTTTCGCGTGACCGGGGTCCACCCAGCGGGCGAGCCAGTGGTCCTCGCGACCGGCCTCGGCGGTCTAGTCGGCGAGGCGGTGGCGGCGCGCGGTCAGCCTCGGCGCACCTTGTCGAGGGCGACGGTGAGCAGCATCTCGCGCAGCGTTGAGGCCACGATGGAGCAATGTCGGGAACGGACGGCGCCCGGTGCTACGGATCGCCGGCTGGCGCGCCTCCGTCGCTGCCGCCCGGGCCCGGCGATCGACAGGAGCGACGGCGCTGTACGGCCTGTTCAGGTGCCATCGAGGTGGCTGAGCCTGTCGGTGGTCCCGACTGTCGTCCAGTCGGCGAGCAGGGCCCGGCACCACGGGTCGGTGAGGTGGGTGGCATACCGGTCGCCGGTGATGCCCGGCGAGCGAGGACCACGAAGCACTCCCAGCCGTTCGTCGACCAGAGCAGGTCGGCCACGGCGCGGTCGTCGAGGTCCTCGCGTGGCTGGGTTCAGCGACCCGCATCAGCCCCTGTCGGCGTCATACGACCAACTCGAAACTGCGATCTGGCGGTCGGGGCGGGCGCCCGCGGAAGGCGAGGCCAACTCGACCCAGTCAATGGGCTGAGCTGGCTGTGGTGTGCCGGAACAACACAGAACGTGGTGGAGTCCAACGCTCTGATGTGCCACGAATGTGCCACGAATGTGCCAGAAGCCTCTGCCTGGGAGACTTTCAGTGGCTAGAAGTTTGGCTGTAAGCCTCTGAACAGCGCAAACGTGGGTGGGCCCCGTGGGACTCGAACCCACAA
>NZ_JBKJPP010000088.1:0-2816 GCF_046595215.1 Lapillicoccus sp.
ACGGCGCCAGCTATGACGTATTGGCTGACGGCCGGCGCCTCGTCGTTCCCGACCTGCTCGGCTTCGGGGACTCCTACCTGTCCGCGTCCCCAACGGGTTACGCCCTGGACGCGCACCTGGACGCACTCGACGAGATGGCGACCGCCCTGCAGCTGACCGGACCACTCATTGTCGCGGGGCACTCGATGGGAGCAGTCCTGGCACTGCACTGGGCGGCCCGCCGAGGCGCCCAGGTCCAGAAGGTGATCGCGATGAGCGCACCGCTCTATCTCACCCCCGCCGAAGGACGCTCGCACGTGCGCGGCCTCGGACGGATGGAGGCGATGATGGCGTTCGACACCGCCGTCGCGCGCGCGTCCTGCGCCTGGATGTGCCGGCACCGCACCACGGCAGGTTGGGTCGCTGTCGCGCTCAAGCCGCGCCTGCCAGTTCCCCTGGCCCGGCGCGGGGTCCTGCACACCTGGCCGGCGTACCTGGCCAGCATGGAACACCTGGTCCTACACAGCGAGTGGCAGGCCGCGCTGGCCACCCTCTCCGCGGCCCGGGTCCCGGTGCTCTTCGCGGCCGGGGACCGCGACCCAGTGCCTGTCCCTGGACGCACCGCGCAACTCGCCGAGCAGTACCCGACAGTCACCTCGGCCCTCCACCCCACCGCCGACCACGACCTGCCGCTGGTCGAACCGGCTTGGTGTATGCGCTTGTTCGACGACTCACCTACACGCAACAAGGTGGCGCCAACCGCAGCGCAGGAGGACCCTGGCTGTGCTGCACCTGGGTGACGCCGATTGCCAGAGGAGAGCCGCACACGACGCAGATCGCACTGTTCGTGGGCGTGGCCGATCACCTGCGGCCACGCCACAAGCAGTGATGCGTGGGAAAGAGCACCCAAACCTGCGCCCCTCAAGCTCGCACGTCGCAGGAAGTCCATCCCCACGATCAGTGGCTGAGGGTGGCCCCGGGACAGTCACGGGAGGACGGGCAACGTATGTCGCCGTTCGCTTTCCGGAACGACCACGCATCCTGATAGGGCACGTCTGGATGCGGGTGAACCAAGCCACCGTTGACCCTGACCCGGTTCCCTCTCCGGCGCGAACTTCGCACTGTGCCTCAGCGTTGCCGCAGGGCAGCCACCTCGTCGCGGGCTACCCGGAGGTCCTCGGCGGTGGCACCGGTCGTGGCCTCGTCGTGCATGCCGCGTGTACGGCCCGGTGGACACACGGAGCAGTGCCGACCGTCGCGCATGGGCCGAACACAGAATAGGTAGGTCAGCCCGATCGAGGCCAGCAGGGTCAGGGACGCTACGGCCAGCTCCATCAGCGGGCCGGCCTGGTGTCCTGTGGGGTGGTCCTGGTCTCGCGCTGGGCGGCTTGAAGCTGCGCGGCTTGGAGCTGGTCGATCTCGGCGCGCAGCCGCGCGAGCTCGGCGCCGGCGTCCGGCGGGGGAGATTCGGGCGAGGCGGGCTGCATGGATCCGCGCATCATGAACCACATCATCAGGCCCATCCCGACCGGGCACGCCAAGATGGCGAGGCTGTAGAAAAGTGTTGTCATCGTGAGCTCCTTGTTGGTAAATGGTCGTTCGTGCTGCCGGGTGAGCCGTACTACTAGTCATGATAGTAACAAATGGACGAGGCGCTACAACAACTAAGGCTGACAACCCCCGGCAGATGCAGGTCGCCGCCGTCCGCGGTTCCGCCCTGCGGACAGAACCGGACCCCCTCGAGCTGCTTCCCGCTCTACGGGGCACCCGGCCTACAGCGCCTGGGCCCGGCCGCGGTTCCGTTGGCGCAACCGGTCCTGCTCTCGGGCTCGACCGTCTCCGTCGGCGGCGCCGTCATCCGAGGGGGCGGGGCTTCTTGGCGCAGGGTGGTCAGGACGGCGGTTCACTGGGTTGCGTTGATTCGCCCGAGGGCTCAAGCAGCGATCCGGCCGCGCCGGTCCAGGACGAAGGTGGTCGGGACCGCGTTGGGGGCAGGCCTCGGAAGGCGAGCAGGGCCTGGTTGTCGGGGTCGAAGATGCTGGGGCAGGCAACGCTGTAGTTGCGGACGAGGGCCTGCGCTGGCCAGGTTGTCGCGCACGTCGACACCCAGGAACTCAACGTCCTGGTCGCGGGTGGCGTGCGTGAGCCGGACCAGCTCGGGAGTCTCGGCCCGGCAGGGTGGGCACCAAGAGCCCCAGAAGTTGACCACGAGAAGGTCACCGGCCCAGGCCGCCGAGTCGAACCCGGTCCCGGCCAGGAGGGCGCCGCGCAGCGTCGGCCCCGGTAGCCGCCGGTCGGGTGCGACCAGGCTCAGCACCCCGGGTGTCGCTATGCAGCTGCTCGCGCTGTCCCCGGCGGTGGTGGTCCGCGCCCGCCAGGCCAGGGCGCCGGCGATGCCGGCCGGGACCAGCAGCGCGAGCAGCGGCCACGGCACCCGTCGCCTGGCGCCCATGGGCGGGCGCGCCGGTTCGCGGTCCCAGTCGGCGTCGCCGGCCAGCACGTGGTCCTCGAGAAACGAACGGGACATCAAAGTGCTCCTCTACGGACGCCCTGACTGGGACCCGGTCGAACCGCGGGGGCATTGTCCTAACGCCAGCGGCTGAGCCCCCACGACATGAGCGCGGCACCGATACCCCGGGTCGGGATGTGGTGCGGGTCGCCCGGCAATGTCACCGATCCTGTGCGGTGCGGAAGATGGTCGGGTCCCGGCGTTCCCGGGGCGGGTCGATCTTCGTGCTCATGTTGGCGTCGGGGCCCCGCTCCGGGCCAGCTGTCGGCGTAGTTTCTTCTCGGAGAGGCGGCCGTAGCTGAAGGGCTGCCCGTCAACGAGTACTCCG
>NZ_JBKJPP010000133.1:0-8839 GCF_046595215.1 Lapillicoccus sp.
CAGGCCGACCTGGTCATCGTCGCCACGCGCACCGACCCGAGCAAGGGCGCCAAGGGCATCACCTTGTTCATGGTCGAGGACGGCATGGAGGGCTTCAGCCGGGGTCGCAAGCTCGACAAGGTCGGCCAGGAGGAGAGCGACACCGCCGAGCTGTTCTTCCAGGACGTGCGCGTCCCCGACACCAACCGGATCGGCGACGAGGGCATGGGCTTCATCGCGATGATGCAGCGCCTCCCGCAGGAGCGCATCGGGGCGGCCGTTTCCAACACCGCCCACGCGGCGCAGATCCTCACCGAGACGATCGCCTACACCAAGGAACGCAAGGCCTTCGGTCAGTCGATCGGCTCGTTCCAGCACAACAAGTTCAAGATCGCCGAGCTCGTGACCAAGATCGAGGTCACCCAGGCCTACGTTGACGACTGCGTCGAGGCCCACGCCAACGGCACCCTCACCGCCGTCGATGCTGCGAAGGCGAAGTGGTGGAGCGCGGAGGTGCAGAACGCTGTCCTCGACGAGTGCGTCCAGCTCTACGGCGGCTACGGCTTCATGAACGAGTACCGCGTCGCGCGCGCCTGGCGTGACGCCCGGGTCACCAAGATCTGGGCCGGCTCCAACGAGATCATGAAGGAGCTCATCGGCCGCGACCTCGGTCTCTGAGTCCCCGTGCGGAGCAACAGGGATACCGTGCGGAGCAACAGGTATGCCGTGCGCCCCGCCGGGCACCCGGCATACCTTGCGGGGGTGTGAGGTCGGCTGTGGTGTGATGCATCCGTGAGCCGCGCGGAGGAGGACAGCAACCGGCGGATGCTGCGGGCTCGCGACGCGATGGACCGGGCCTATGGTGAGCAGCTCGACATCCCGGCGCTGGCCCGGATCGCGTTGGTGTCCGAGGCCCACTTCATCCGGACCTTCCGGGCAACGTTCGGTGAGACGCCGCACCGCTACCTGCAGCGCCGGCGGGTCGAGCGGGCCACCTTCCTGCTGCGCGACACCGCGCTCAGTGTCACCGAGGTCTGCCTCGCGGTGGGGTTCTCCAGCCTGGGGACGTTCAGCCGGACGTTCCGCGAGGTCATGGGGGAGTCGCCGTCGGCCTACCGTCGGCGCGCCCCGGTCGTGGTGCTGCCGTCGTGTGTGGCGATGGCGTGGCTGAGATCGAGCAGTTTCGGAGAAGCGGGCACCGGGTCGGGCCTCTAGCGTTGGCGAGGTCACCGCACCTCCCACCGAAAGGTCCACCCGTGCTCACCCACCTCAAGATCACCGGCATTCACGTCCTCGACCAGGACGAGGCCCTCGACTTCTATGTCAACAAGCTCGGCCTCGAGGTGCGCACGGACGCCGACCTCGGCTTCATGCGCTGGCTGACCGTCGGGGTCCCGGGCGACCCCGACCGCGAGATCATGCTCGAGAAGCCCGGCCCGCCGATCATGGACGAGTCGACCACCGACCAGGTCAGGTCCCTGCTCAGCAAGGGCGCCGGCGCGGGGTGGCTGATCTTCTCGACCGACGACGTCCACCAGGCCCACGCCGAGCTCAAGGCGAAGGGAGTCGAGCTGCCCGAGGAGCCGACCGAGCAGTCCTACGGCGTGGACTTCGGTTTCCGGGACCCGTTCGGCAACCAGATCCGGGTCGGGCGGACCACCCCGCCCAGTTGAGGACGCGAAAGGTGGGCGTGCTCAGTCCTGCGGACCGCCGGCGACGTAGATGACCTGGCCGCTGACGAACCCGGCCTCGTCACTGGTGAGGAAGGAGACCATCGCCGCGATGTCGTCCGGTTGGCCGACCCGCTGCACCGGGATCTCCTTCGCGGAGTGGGCGATGAAGTCATCGAAGGAGACCCCGAGCCGCTCGGCCGTGGCCCTGGTCATCTCGCTCTGGATGAACCCGGGCGCGATCGCGTTGGCGGTCACACCGAACTGGCCGAGCTCGATCGCGAGCGTCTTGGTGAACCCCTGCAGGCCGGCCTTGGCCGCCGAGTAGTTGACCTGTCCTCGGTTGCCCTGCGCGGACGTGGACGACAGGTTGACGATGCGCCCGAACTTCTCGGCCGTCATGTGGGTCTGGACGGCCCTGGTCATGAGGAACGACCCCCGCAGGTGGACGTTGATGACCGCGTCCCAGTCCTCCTCGGTCATCCTGAAGATGAGGTTGTCGCGGGTGATCCCGGCGTTGTTGACCAGAATTGTCGGAGCGCCCAGCTCGTCGGCGACGCGCTGCACTGCCGCGGCGACCTGGTCGGCCTTCGACACGTCGACACCGACCGCGATGGCCCTGCCTCCGGCGCCGGTGATCGCGGCGACGGTGTCGGCGCAGGCGGCCTCGTCGAGGTCGAGGACTCCGACGGCGTGCCCGTCGGCGGCCAGGCGCCTTGCGGTGGCGGCGCCGATGCCGCGAGCGGCTCCGGTGACGATGGCGGTGCGGGGGGTCGTGGACACAGGTGCTCCTCAGCGTTGGGTGGCGGTGCCCGCCTACTCTACTGAGCGAGCGCTTACCCGGATGGCGACTCCGTCACTGAAGAGTCCAGGGATCGTGTCCACCCAGAAGAGGAACGATGACCGATCGGTGACTGATAACCGATTCCTCACTGAACGAAGCGCACACCGGTCGCGGCATGTCCGGGAGAACCCGCCTTGCAGCGTCGGTCGTCAGCGAGGACGACGCTTTGAAAGCTGGTTGAGTTGGGCTCACCCCATTCTGGCGAGGTGAAGGGTGAGATCGGTCACCACCATCACGCGCTCTGGGAGCACCCCGAGGATCCGATCAAACACGTGCTCCCGAACCGAGACGGGCAGCTCGAGATAGGCCGAAATCGTCGACAGGTGGCACATGTAGTCGCGCGCTGACATCGTCGTCCGGCGTTCGATGGTGGACTGACGGACATCGATGAATCGGTTGGACTGACCCAGCTCGGTCCCGGGCCATTGCATCGGGCTGTGCGTCGGCGTCCCGTCAGGCGAGGGAACACCGTCGTCCACCAGGAACGGCGATCTGGCGTCAAGGACGGCCTCCTCGACGGCCATGTCGGCGAGACACATCTGTCCGCCGAAGGACGCGAACATCCCGTCGGGGTTGAGAAACGCAGCCACACGCGACCACCGATGGGCCGGCTCGGTCCAATGAAGAGAAGCCGCGGCGAAGACCAGGTCGTAGGTCGAGGTCAGCGGGAGATCCTCGAAGGCGCCCTGCACTGTGGCAACCGTTTCGGGCACGTGCTTGCGCAGTTCCGTGAGCATTGCTGCGTCTGGTTCGGTAGCGGTCACAGCGATTCCGCGCCTGGCGAAGACGCGTGTGGCTTCGCCTGTACCCGCGCCGATCTCCAGGGCGGTGTGGACTGGCTGGCCTGCGTAGGCCAGCACCTGATCAACGAGTTCGTCGGGGTAGCCAGGTCGGAAGTGCTCGTAGGCCGATGCCACCGACCCGAACTTCAGCGCGCGCCCAGTCATGCGCCCATGGTGACATCGCCTCCACGCCCAACGCAGCCGAGTTGCAGGGCAACACCCTTCACCCGAAGGCCCGTCCGTGGTCGTGGCTCGCCGCGGGTGGAGGGTCAGGACTCCTTGAGGCGGAGCATGCCCTCCTGGGCCACCGTGGCCACGAGTCGGCCGTCAGAGGCGAACATCGAGCCGGTCGCGAGACCTCGACCGCCCTGCGCCGACGGGGACTGCTGGGTGTAGAGGACCCATTCGTCGGCCCGCGCCGGGCGGTGGAACCACATCGCGTGGTCCAGGCTCGCCGGGCGCAGACGCGGGTCCGACCAGACCAGCCCGTGCCGACGCAGGACCGGCTCGAGCAGGGAGTAGTCGGACGCGTAGGCGAGGACCGCGGCGTGCAGCAACGGGTCGTCCGGGAGGGAGCCGATGGCCTTGAGCCAGACGCTCTGTCGTGCCGCCCGCTGCCGGCCGGGAGTGAAGTAGATGTTGCCCTCGACATGGCGCAGGTCTATCGGCCGGGCGCGGGCGAAGCCCTGGGCCAGCGGGTTGCCCAGCTCCTCGACGAGCTCCTGCGCGCTGGACAGGTGGTCGGGATCCGGCGCGGCGGGCATGGAGTCCTGGTGGTCCATCCCCTCGGACTCCTCCTGGAAGGAGGTGATCATCGACAGGATCGGCTTGCCGTACTGGATCGCGTGGACCCGGCGGGTCGAGAAGGATTTGCCGTCCCGCATCCGCTCCACGGCGAAACGGATCGGGTGGTTGTCGTCGCCGGGGCGCACGAAGTATCCGTGGAGCGAGTGGATGTGCCGCGGCGCGTCGCCGACTCCCTCGACCGTCCGTCCGGCAGCGATGACGGACTGGGCCAGCACCTGTCCGCCGAACACCCGACCGTGCGGCTGCTTCTGGCTCTGGCCGACGAAGACCGAGGCCTCGGACTCGCCCAGCTCGGACTCGGCGTCGCCCTCTGCCCCGGCCACCGTGATGTGCGCCTCGCCGAGAGGCTTCAGGTCGAGCACCTCGAGCAGCTCGGCCAGCGCGGCCGGGCGGTGAGCGCCCTCGTCCGGGTCGGCTGGGGGGGTGTCAGGCTGGCCGGGAGCATCGGGGGTCACGAAAAGACCCTATCGAGGGGGAGCGCCGATCAGGCGATGAGCGTGCCCCTGGCAGTGCCGGCCGCGGGGCCCTCGGCGACGAGGCCCCAGGCCCGCGCGATCCGGTCCACGGCGTCGGTCAGGACGTCACCATGCACCGCGTAGGGGATGCGGACGAACGACTCGAGCCCGCCCTCGACACCGAAGGACGAGCCGGGGGCGAGCCGGACGCCAAGCGGTGCGACGGCGTCGCAGAGCGCGCTCGAGCGGGGTTGCGGCAGCTCGCACCACAGGCTGAGGCCACCGGTGGGGACGGTGAAGCGCCAGTCCGGCAGGCGCCGCCGCAGGGCCGCCGTGAGCGCGTCACGGGAGGATCGCAACTCGGAGCGCCGATGTGCCAGGACCGAGTCACGTTTCACGAGAAGCCTTTTCAGGACGAGCTGTTCGAGGACGGGGACTCCTAGATCGAGGCTGAGTCGGGCCTGTTCGAGTCGGGCCACGTCACGCTCGGGCGCCCGGAGCCACCCGACGCGCAACCCACCCCAGTAGGTCTTGCTCGCACTCCCGAGCGTCACGGCGCGCTCGTCGAAGGCGGCGAGCGGACGGGGCATCTCGTGGTCCGCGACATCGATGCCGAGCTCGGCGGGGGTCTCGTCGATGACGGCAACGGCGCGCTGGCGACGAAGGGAGGCGGCCACCTGCACGCGGGTCGACTCGTCGACGAGCGTGCCGGTCGGGTTCTGGAAGTCGGGGATGAGGTAGGCCAGCGTCGCCGAGCTTTGGCGCAGCGCGACGTCGAGGGCGTGCGGGTCCAGTCCGGCGGCATCGAGGGGCAGCCCGACGGTGCGCGCGCCGCTGTCTCGCACGGAGGCCAGCGCGTTCGGGTAGGTCGGTGACTCCATGAGCACCCTGTCGCCGGGCCCGACCATGGCCCGCAGGACCACCGAGAGCGCGGCCAGGGCACCCGTGGTGACCATGATCTGGCCCGGCGTCGTCTCCAGACCGCGCGTGGCGTAGCGCTGCGCGAGCAGCTCCCGCAGCTCGGGGAGGCCGAAGGGCGAGTAGCCCGCGCCCCCGAGGTGACGGGGCAGCTCGCTCACAGCCTCCTCGAAGGCCTCGGCCATCCCGGGCGGCGCGCTCGGTGCGGCGATAGACAGGTCGATGAGGTCCAGGCTCGTGTCACCCGGCCCCAGCGGACCGCCGCCGGACCGTCCTCCGGGCACGGTGACGACGCTGCCCGAGCCCTGCCGCGAGACGAGGTAGCCACGGTCTCGCAGCACGGCATATGCCGCGGCGACGGTCGTGCGACTGGTGCCGAGGGCGGCGGTCAGCGTCCGCTCGCTGGGCAGCCGGGTGCCGTCGAGGATCCGTCCGTCCGCGACGAGTCGTCGCAGCCCCTCGGCCAGGGCCTGGTATGCCGGGGCGGCGGGGTGTGCTTGCGGCGCGCCGGAGCGCAGCTGGCTGACGACGGTCGAGACGGAGACGGTGCGGGTGGCCATGCAGGCCAGTGAAGCACGATTGGCCATGGATGCGGTGGCCACCATGGCTCATGATCGTCATCATGGCCCGGACGCACCTCTCCTTCCTCACGCCGCGCGAGCAGTTGCACGCCGGGCGGCTGCCTCGTCGCCTCGCCCAGCTGGCTTTCGGGCTGAGCCTTTACGGGCTCTCGATGGCGGTGATGATCCGCAGCCAGCTCGGGCTCGCCCCGTGGGACGTGCTGCACTCCGGCCTCACCCAGCGACTCCCGTTGACCTTCGGCCAGATCACGATCGTCGTCGGCGCGCTCGTCCTGGTGCTCTGGATGCCGCTGCGGCAGTGGCCCGGGCTCGGGACCGTGGCCAACGTCGTCGTCATCGGGCTGGCCACCGACGCCAGCCTGGCGCTGATCCCCGAGCCGAGCGCACTGGCCCCCCGCGGCGCCCTCCTCCTCGGGGGGATCGTCCTCAACGGGCTCGCGGGTGGCCTCTACATCGGGAGCCAGCTGGGGCCGGGACCCCGCGACGGGCTGATGACCGGCTTCGCCCGACGCACGGGATGGAGCTTCCGCCTGGTCCGCACCGGCATCGAGATCTCGGTGCTGGGCATCGGCTGGCTCCTCGGGGGCGTCGTCGGGGTCGGGACCGTCGTCTATGCCCTGAGCATCGGCCCGCTCGTGCACTTCTTCCTGCCCAGGGTGACCGTGGCCCTTGATCAGCCCGCCGTGGCCAGCGAGAAGGGCAGCACCGCGTCCGCCCCCGCCTGACGCAGGACCTGCGCCGCCACCGTCATCGTCCAGCGTGAGTCCACGAGGTCGTCGACGAGCAGGACGGGTCCACCGCCGCCGGCAAGGCTCGCGGCGAGCTGCGGGGGGACGGCGAGGCGGCCCCACACGCCGGCCAGCCGGAAGGCGCTGTTGCCACCGGCCTCACCGACCGGACCACCGTCAACGAGGTCGAGGGTGCCGAGGAAGGGAAGGCGCCCGATCTCGGACAGGCCCCGGGCGAGCGAGTCGACGAGCAGCGGTCGGGACCGGGAGGGGAGCGCGACGACCCCGGTCGGCCGCTCGGACCAGCCCCAGTCGC
This sequence comes from Lapillicoccus sp., assembly GCF_046595215.1. Classification (NCBI taxonomy): domain Bacteria; kingdom Bacillati; phylum Actinomycetota; class Actinomycetes; order Micrococcales; family Intrasporangiaceae; genus Lapillicoccus; species Lapillicoccus sp. The sequence continues at coordinate 7,081 of NZ_JBKJPP010000133.1, forward strand.
TCAGGACCCCGACGCAGGCCCGGAGCAGCTCGGGGGAGACCGGGGCATCGACGCGCAGCAGCTCGCGCAGGCGCTGGCCCCAGCCGAGGTCGGTCAGGCGGGCCAAAGCCCGTCCGGGCGACAGGGCCTGCGCCGCAGGGATCTTCCCCGAGAGCGCCACTCCGAGGCGCGACATCCCGGTGGGCCACTGACCCCGCGGCTCGAGGTCGACGCCGACGCGCTGCAGCTGGCCTCGGGCGGTGAAGAGGGCCGCGTCGGGGATCGTGTCCGGGAACCACGTCCCGGCGCACACGTCGCAGCGACCGCACGGGAGTGCGGTGTCGTCGTCGAGGGCCCGCTGGAGGAACTCCATCCGGCACCCCGCGCCCCGTTCGTAGTCGAGCATGAGCTGCTGCTCGCGGTCGCGGGCCTGCGCGACCCGGCCGTAGCGCTCCGCGTCGTAGGTCCACGGGGTGCCCGTCGCGGCCCAGCCCCCGGTCACCCGGGTCACGGCCCCGTCGACGTCGAGGACCTTGAGCAGGAGCTCGAGCCGGGTCCGGCGGAGGTCGACGATCGACTCGAGGGCGGGCGTGGACAGCGGCCTGGACGCCTCCGCCAGCGCGGTGAGCACGGCGTCGGCCTGCTCTTGGCGGGGCATCGACGCCGACGCGAAGTAGCGCCAGATGTCCTTGTCCTCAGGCCCGGGCAGGAGCAGGACGTCGGCGTTCGCCGTGGCGCGTCCCGCTCGGCCGACTTGCTGGTAGTAGGCGACGGGGGAGGAGGGCGCGCCGAGGTGGAGCACGAACCCGAGGTCTGGTTTGTCGAACCCCATGCCGAGCGCACTGGTCGCGACGAGGGCCTTGACGCGGTTGTCGCGCAGGGCAGACTCGAGGTTTTCGCGGTCGGCGGGGTCGGTCCGGCCGGTGTAGGAGCGCACCTCGTGGCCCGCATCCCGCAGGGTGGCCGCGACATCGTCGGCACCCGAGACGGTGAGCGTGTAGATGATGCCGCTGCCGGGCAGGTCCGCGAGGTGGGCGACCAGCCACGCAACCCGCTGCTCGGGGGAGGCCAGGGGCAGGACACCGAGCCGCAGCGACTCACGGGCCAGTCCGCCACGCAGGGTGAGGACCTCGTGACCACCCGCCCCGAGCTGCTCGGCGACGTCGGTGACGACCCGGGCGTTGGCCGTTGCCGTCGTCGCGAGGACCGGGGTGTCCGAGGGCAACGTCGTCAGCAGGTCGCGGATGCGGCGGTAGTCCGGTCGGAAGTCGTGGCCCCAGTCGCTGACGCAGTGGGCCTCGTCGACGACGAGCAGTCCGCAGCGGCGCGCCAGGTCGGGCAGCTGCTCCTCGCGGAAGCGGGGGTTGTTGAGGCGCTCGGGACTGACGAGGAGGACGTCCACGTCGTCGGCGGCGAGCGCCGCGCCGACCGAGCCCCATTCCTCGGCGTTGGCCGAGTTCATCGACACGGCCCGGATCCCGGCCCGCTCGGCAGCCGCGATCTGGTCGCGCATCAGGGCCAGGAGCGGGGAGATGATGATGCTGGGTCCGGCGCCGGCCGCCCGGCGCAGTGCGGTCGAGACGAAGTAGACCGCAGACTTGCCCCAGCCCGTGCGCTGGACGACGAGGACCCGCCGCCGGCCGCCGACGAGGGCCTTGATCGCCTCGAGCTGCCCGTCACGGAAGGTGACGTCGTCGCGGCCGACCAGGCGGTGCAGGGCGGCGGCGGCGTCGGCCGCGAGGTCGAGGGTGCGGGGTGTGTCCATGATGTCCACCGTACG
>NZ_JBKJPP010000126.1:0-72730 GCF_046595215.1 Lapillicoccus sp.
CACGACGGCAATGCGCACGTTCATGTTCCCAGTCTTGCCCGAGCCGAGCGTGGACCACCCTCCGGGGCGGACGGCATACACGGATTTCGTGCTCAGCGCGGGCTCCCGTAGGATGGAGCGTCGGTCTCGTGTGCACTCATGCATGCGTGGCCACACTTCCATGGTTCCACTGGTGGCCTCGCGCCGCACCCAGGGTGGGGCCAGCAACGGATTGAGAGGGTATGGCCAAGAAGGACGGCGTCATTGAGATCGAGGGCACGATCGTTGAAGCGCTCCCCAACGCGATGTTCCGCGTGGAGCTCACCAACGGTCACAAGGTGCTCGCACACATCTCGGGCAAGATGCGCCAGCACTACATCCGGATCCTCCCCGAGGACCGCGTGGTGGTTGAGCTCTCGCCGTATGACCTCGACCGGGGCCGCATCGTCTTCCGCTACCGCTGATGCACCACCCTGCACCACCCGATCCCGACCACGCGCCGGCACGTGGGGCCCCAGGCCCACACGCAGCCGGCGCACGATCTGAAAAGACACCAGGCAGATGAAGGTTCAGCCAAGCGTCAAGAGGATCTGCGACAAGTGCAAGGTGATCCGCCGCAACGGCCGGGTCATGGTGATCTGCGAGAACCTGCGCCACAAGCAGCGACAGGGCTGAGCAGAGCACCACGCACGAGCTCGACAGAGATCCACCGCACGCAGCACGACCAGCAGTGAAGCAGCACCCGGCCCCTGCCCACTGGTCACCGACCAGCGCAGGACGTCACCCCCGGCACGGAGGCCGGGGACCGAAGAGGGCACAGCGCCCGTTCCCCGTGGGGAGCTTCGGAACGGTGCCTGCTCCAGACCTCCGCACAACTGATCAGGAGAACAACCAACATGGCACGTCTTGTTGGTGTTGACCTGCCGCGCGACAAGCGCGTCGAGGTCGCACTCACCTACATCTTCGGTGTGGGTCGAACCCGTTCCAAGGCAGCGCTGGTCGCCACCGGCGTCAGCCCGGACACCCGCGTCAAGGACCTCTCGGACGTCGAGCTCGTCTCGCTGCGTGACTTCCTCGAGGGCAGCTACAAGATCGAGGGTGACCTCCGCCGTGAGGTCGCCGCCGACATCCGCCGCAAGGTGGAGATCGGCTCCTACGAGGGCATTCGTCACCGTCGTGGCCTGCCCGTGCGCGGGCAGCGCACCAAGACCAACGCGCGCACCCGCAAGGGCCCGAAGCGCACCGTGGCCGGCAAGAAGAAGGTTGGTAAGTAATGCCTCCCCAGAAGCGTGCAGCTCCCGGCGCCAAGAAGGTGCGCCGCAAGGAGAAGAAGAACGTCGCCCACGGGCATGCTCACATCAAGAGCACGTTCAACAACACGATCATCTCGATCACCGATCCCGCCGGCGCCGTCATCGCCTGGGCCTCGTCCGGCCAGGTCGGCTTCAAGGGCTCGCGCAAGTCGACCCCGTTCGCCGCCCAGATGGCTGCTGAGGCTGCTGCCCGCCGTGCGATGGAGCACGGCATGCGCAAGGTCGATGTCTTCGTCAAGGGTCCCGGCTCCGGCCGTGAGACCGCGATCCGTTCCCTGACCGCTGCCGGCCTCGAGGTCGGGGCGATCAGCGACGTCACGCCCGCGCCGCACAACGGCGTCCGCCCGCCCAAGCGCCGTCGCGTCTGACGCCTGGCCCTGCGAAGATTCTGTGAAGGAAGTCCGATAAATCATGGCTCGTTACACCGGCCCCATCACCAAGAAGTCGCGTCGCCTCAAGGTCGACCTCGTCGGCGGCGACAAGAACTTCGAGCTCCGTCCCTTCCCGCCGGGCCAGCACGGCCGCCGGCGGATCGCGGAGAAGGAGTATCTCACCCAGCTGCAGGAGAAGCAGAAGGCCCGCTTCACCTACGGCGTCATGGAGAAGCAGTTCGTCCGCTACTACAAGGAGGCGGCGTCCCGTCCCGGCAAGACCGGCGAGACGCTCCTGGCCATCCTCGAGTCGCGGCTGGACAACGTCGTCTACCGCGCCGGCCTGGCGCGCACCCGGCGTGCTGCCCGCCAGCTCGTGACGCACGGTCACTTCGTGGTCAACGGGCAGCGCGTGGACGTCCCGTCCTACCGGGTCGAGCAGTACGACCTCATCACGGTCCGCGAGCAGTCGCGGAACACGTTCCCGATCGAGCTGGCTCGCCAGACCTACGGTGAGCGACCGACCCCGGCGTGGATGCAGGTCGTGGAGGGCACCCTCCAGATCCTCATCCACCAGGTGCCGACCCGTGCGCAGATCGACACGATCCTCACCGAACAGCTGATCGTCGAGCTCTACTCGAAGAACTGACACCCCCCTCATCCGGTATGCCGGTGGGCACGGCAGGTGACCCGCTCACCGCAGGCGGCCCACCGGCATACCGATGATGACGTCAGGTGCACCAAGCAGGGCAGGAGTCGCGTCCAGAGTCGACCCCTGCCGTCCGGCGTCATGGCCGGACAGCATCACGAGGCGACAAATAGCGGTCGCCCGTGGGAAGGAACAGAACAGTGCTCATCGCACAGCGTCCCATCCTGTCCGAAGAGGTCGTCAACGACAGCCGCTCGAGGTTCACCATCGAGCCGCTCGAGCCTGGCTTCGGCTACACGCTCGGCAACACCCTCCGGCGCACCCTCCTGTCGAGCATCCCCGGCGCCGCGGTGACGTCGATCCGCATCGACGGGGTCCTGCACGAGTTCCAGACGATCCCGGGCTGCAAGGAAGACGTCACCGAGATCATCCTCAACCTCAAGTCCCTCGTCGTCTCCTCGGAGCAGGACGAGCCGGTCGTGATGTACCTGCGCAAGCAGGGCCCCGGCCCCGTCACCGCTGCGGACATCGCGCCCCCTGCCGGTGTCGAGGTCCACAACCCCGACCTGCACATCGCCACGCTGAACGGCAAGGGCAAGGTCGAGATGGAGCTGACCGTCGAGCGCGGCCGCGGCTACGTCTCGGCGGCGCAGAACAAGGCCGGCGACGCCGAGATCGGCCGGATCCCGGTCGACTCGATCTACAGCCCGGTCCTCGCGGTCAAGTACAACGTCGAGGCCACCCGGGTCGAGCAGCGCACCGACTTCGACAAGCTGATCCTGGTCGTCGAGACCAAGAACTCGATGGCTCCGCGCGATGCCATGGCGTCCTCGGGCAAGACCCTCGTCGAGCTCTTCGGCCTCGTGCGTGAGCTCAACGTCGAGGCCGAGGGCATCGACATGGGCCCGAGCCCGACGGACGCCGCCCTGGCGGCCGACCTCGCCCTGCCCATCGAGGACCTCGACCTCACGGTGCGCTCCTACAACTGCCTCAAGCGCGAGGGCATCCACACCGTGGGTGAGCTCGTGGGCCGCAGCGAGGCGGACCTGCTCGACATCCGCAACTTCGGCGCGAAGTCGATCGACGAGGTCAAGGCCAAGCTCGTCGGCATGGGCCTGGCCCTCAAGGACAGCCCGCCCGGTTTCGACCCGAGCGCCATCGTGGACAACTACGGCGACGACTTCGACGACTTCGACGAGGTGGCCGACGACGGCCGCGCCCTCGCCGAAGACGAGCAGCTCTGACCAACCCACCCTGAAACAGGAGATCCACAATGCCTACCCCCACAAAGGGTCCCCGTCTCGGTGGCGGTCCGGCTCACGAGCGGCTGATGCTGGCGAACCTCGCTACGTCGCTGTTCGAGCACGACCAGATCACCACGACCGAGACCAAGGCCAAGCGACTTCGCCCGTTGGCCGAACGCCTCATCACCTTCGCCAAGCGCGGTGACCTGCACGCGCGCCGCCGAGTGCTCACCGTGATCAGGGACAAGGGCGTCGTCCACCGTCTGTTCACGGAGATCGCGCCCGACATGGAGCTCCGCCAGGGTGGATACACCCGGATCACCAAGATCGGCGCCCGCAAGGGCGACAACGCCCCGATGGCCGTCATCGAGCTCGTCCGCGAGCCGCTGTCCGCCAAGAAGGCCACCGTGAAGGAGGCCGAGGCGGCGACGAAGCGCGCGGCCAGGGATGACCGCACGCCCGCCGCGACTGCTCCTGTGGAGGCCGCCCCGGTCGAGACCGCGCAGGACGCCCCCGAGGCTCCCGACACCCACGCCGACGGAGGCGAGGGCGAGTACGGCGCCGACTCGGCTGCCCCCACCAAGGACGGCTCGGCCCCGGCCGGGTTCGACATCAAGGGCAACAAGGACTCGATGAAGTTCCACGAGCCCGACGGGCAGTGGTATGACCAGACGGTGCCCGAAGTCTGGTTCAGGACCTCGGACGCCGCTCACGCAGCCGGCTTCACCAAGGCCGGCGGCGACGACACCGAGTAGGACCTCGGCACCACCGCGGCGCTGACGGGCACCCCCCACCGCGGGGGTTCCTGTCAGTGCCGCGTCCGTCGCTCGGTCCCACCGCGGTACCGTCGGGGATGACCGGATCCGCGCTGTTGACCGACTCCTTCGCCCGCGTCCAGGGCCTCGTGAGCGCCGTCGTCGACGGGCTCTCCCCCCAGCAGCTCACCCACCGGGTCGACCACGGGGCCAACACGATTGCCTGGCTGGTCTGGCACCTCGCCCGCGTCGAGGACGACCACGTCGCCGCGGCCGCCGAGGTTCTCGGCCGCCCGGGTGTTGCACGGCAGGTGTGGGCGAGCGAGGGGTTCGCCCGGCGCTTCGACCTGCCGTTCGACGACACGGCGACGGGATACGGGCACACCAGCGAGGAGGTGGGCGAGGTCACCGTCGACTCGGCGGCGCTCCTGAGCGACTACTACGACGCCGTGCACGCTGCCACCCTGGCCTTCGTGGCGGGTCTGAGCGACGCTGACCTCGACACCGTCGTCGACGAGCGGTGGGACCCCCCGGTGACCCTCGGGGCCAGGTTGGTCAGCGTCATCGGCGACACGACCCAGCACGCCGGTCAGGCCGCCTTCATCCGCGGCGTCGTCGAGCGCTCGCACGGCTGATGGCGCGCTTGCGCCTGCGCCTCGACGTCGGCTACGAGGGCACCGAGTTCTCTGGCTGGGCTGCGCAACCCGGGCTGCGGACGGTCGAGGACGAGCTGTCCCGCGCCCTGACGATCATGATCCGGGCACCCGAGCCGGTACGCCTGACCGTGGCCGGTCGCACCGACGCCGGCGTACATGCCCGGGGCCAGGTCGCCCACGCGGACGTCGACCCGCAGCTGTGGGCGCGAGTGCCCGGACGCTCCGACCGCACGGCGGAGGACGCGGCGCGGACCCGGCTGACCGGCATCCTCCCTGCTGACATCTCGGTCTCCCGGGTCAGCCGGGCCGCAGCCGGTTTCGACGCCCGTTTCTCTGCGACCTCACGCCGCTACCTCTACCGACTGGCGGACCGTGACGCGGCGCACGACCCGCTGCGACGACGTGACACCGTAATGGTGCGGTCTGAGCTCGACGTCGACGCGATGCGCGAGGCGAGTTGGAACCTGTTGGGGCTGAACGACTTCGCGGCGTTCTGTCGGAAGCGCGAGGGGGCGACGACGGTGCGGACGCTGCTCGACTTCTCGTGGACCAGACTCGATGACGGCATCGTGGCCGGGACGGTCGTGGCAGACGCCTTCTGCCACTCCATGGTCCGCGCCCTCGTCGGCGCCGTGGTGCCGGTGGGGGAGGGGCGGCGCGCGGCCGGGTGGCCGGCCGAGGTGCTGGCCGCCCGGCAGCGCGACCCCGGCGTCGTCGTCATGCCGCCCCACGGACTGAGTCTCGAGGAGGTCGTCTATGCCGAGGATGACCGGCTCGGCGCCAGGGCGGCCCAGACCCGTGCCCGGCGGGTCGCGGCGGGCTAGAGCCAGCGGCGGGTCCTGGCGCAGAAGTCGTCGTAGTCCGCCCCGAACCTCGTTCGGAGATATGCCTCCTCACGGGCGATGACGAACCGGTCGACGAGCAGGATGATGACGGGGAGCCCGAGCAGCGGCCACCACGACCCCACGACCAGCCCGGCGCCGAGGTAGGCGGTGCTCATCCCGAGATACATCGGGTTCCGGGTGACGCGGTAGGGCCCGGAGGTGACGAAGCTCGAGACGGCATGGTGCGGGATAACGGTGGTGCCATGGCGTCGGAAGGTCGAGGCGCCGGAGACTGCGAGCGCCACGCCCGAGGCGACCAGCACCCACCCGATGGACGCCCGCCATCCGTCGGCCGGCATCCGCAGCGGGATGATGCGGTCGAGCAGCCACAGGAGCACGAGGGGCACGGCATACATCAGGGGTGGTGGGATGCGCACGTCCGCGCCCGGCGCTGCGCGGGGTGACTCCCCGGCAGTCACCGGTCAGCGCTCCTGCGGCAGTGGCGGACCGAGGACCTCGAGGCCGTATTTCGGCGCCATCTCGTTCCAGCGCGGGATCTCGACGTCCATGCTCTGCCCGTCCTCGCCCGGGAGTCGCCGCTCTGCTGCCGGGACGCCGACCTCGTCGTAGAGCCGCAGGAGCCCACCTGGCGCGCTCATCCCGAGGAAGCGCACCGGTCGGTCGCCGGTGACCCGGAAGGCGTGCGGCAGGCCACTCGGCAGCCAGATGAAGTCGCCGGCGCCGAGGTGGAAGTCGTCCTCGCCCGCGCGGTAGGTCATCGTCCCGTCGAGGAGGTAGAACCCTTCTGCCTCATGGGTGTGCCGGTGCAGCGGGGTCGCAGTCCCCGGGGGTTGGGTGACCAGCGCGAGCCCGAGAGCGCCACCCGACTCCGCACCGGTGAGCACGTGCTCGAAGAGCGAGCCCATCGCCCAGGTCATCGGCCCGATTCCGGCCGGCCGGTGCACCACGTCGGTCATCGCTGCCTCCTCGTCCAGGTCAATTGACCTGAATTCAATTCCGGTCAATGTTGCTACCGTAGGTCGGGTGACCGAGCCCGTCAAGACCCGCGCCTACCGATCGCCGGTCCGCGAGGCGCAGGCTGCCGCGACGAGGCGCCGGATCCTCACGGCGACACGTGATCTCCTGCGCAGACAGGGGTATGCCGCGACCTCCGTCGCACAGGTCGCTCGCCGCGCGCGGGTCTCGGTCGAGACGGTCTACGCCAGCGTCGGGCGCAAGCCGGAGCTGGCGCTCGCGGTCGTCGACCTGCTCCTCGCCGGCGCGGACGAGACGGTGCCGTCGGAGCAGCGCGACTATGTCGCTGCGGTCCGTGCTGCGCAGGGGGCGGTGGGCAAGCTCGAGACCTACGCCGCAGCCATGGCCCTGCTCATCCCGCAGATCGCGCCGCTCGTCCAGGCGCTGGTCCGGGCCGGGGAGGACGACCCGGCCTGCCGTGCCGCGGCAACCCGGCTCGAGGAGCGCCGGGCGGCCAACATGCGCCTCTTTGCGGCCGAGCTGAGGGCCACGGGCGAGCTGCGGGACGACCTCGACGACGACACCGTCGCGGACCTCATCTGGTCGACGAACGCCGTCGAGTACTACCTCCTCCTCGAGCGTCGTGGCAGGACGGCCGAGGACTACGGACGGCTCCTGACCGAGCTCTGGAGCCGAACCCTGCTCGCGCCGTGAGCACCCGGCATACCGGAGTGGCGGCCTGCGCCCCCGAAAGCATGTGACGCGGGGCCCTTCCTTTGGGAGGGTTGGGCCTCGTGGGTCACCTCGACGTCAACACCGTCTCGTTCTCGCTGCCCGACGGGCGGCCACTGCTCAATGACGTGTCGCTGCGGGTCGGTGAGGGGGCGAAGGTTGCGCTCATCGGGCCGAACGGCACCGGCAAGACCACGCTGGCCCGGATCATCGCCGGCGACCTCGCGGCGCACGAGGGGGCCATCACCCGCAGCGGGGGGCTCGCCGTGATGCGCCAGTTCATCGGAAAGGTCCGTGACGACTCGACCGTGCGCGACCTGCTGCTGACGGTGGCCCCCCCGAAGATCCGCGCCGCATCGGCGGAGATCGAGCGCGCCGAGCTGGCGATGATGGAGCGCGACACCGAGCGGGACCAGCTCGACTACGCCCAGGCACTCGTCGACTGGGGAGACGCCGGCGGCTACGAGGCCGAGACGTTGTGGGACGTGTGCAGCACGAGCGCGCTGGGGGTGGCTTTCGAGCAGGCCCAGTGGCGCAAGGTCACCACCCTCTCCGGTGGGGAGCAGAAGCGGCTATTGCTCGAGGCGCTGCTGCGCGGGACCGAGGAGGTGCTGCTGCTCGACGAGCCCGACAACTACCTGGACGTCCCCGCGAAACGCTGGCTCGAGGACCAGCTCATCGGCTCGCCAAAGACGGTGCTCTTCGTCAGCCACGACCGCGAGCTGCTCCACCGGGTCGCCACGCGCGTCGCGACGCTCGAGCCCGGCGCGGCCGGGTCGACGCTCTGGGTCCATCCGGGACGCTTCGCGACGTATCAGCAGGCCCGGGTCGAGCGCTTCGCCCGGCTGGAGGAGATGCGCAGACGCTGGGACGAGGACCACGCCAAGCTCAAGGCGCTGGTCATCATGTATCGACAGAAGGCGGCCTACAACTCCGACATGGCCACCCGGCTGCAGGCTGCCGAGACGCGGTTGCGCCGGTTCGTCGAGGTCGGGCCCCCGGAGGCGCTGCCGATGCAGCAGAACGTCACGATGCGGCTGCAGGGGGGCCGCACCGCCAAGCGGGCGGTGATCTGCGAACGGCTCGAGCTCGGTGTCGGGACCGCGGGGATCCCGTCAGTTGCCGTTGCGGCGGCAGGGAAGCCGGTGGCGCCCGGGGCGCTGATGAAGCCGTTCGACCTCGAGATCTGGTACGGCGAGCGGGTGGCCGTGCTCGGCTCGAACGGCTCCGGCAAGTCCCACTTCCTGCGGCTGCTCGCAGCCGGGGGGTCCGACCCCGAGCCCGAGCACCGACCCGTCGGCGACGTCGTCCCCACGACCGTGTCCCACACCGGTCGTGCGCGGCTCGGGTCGCGCGTCCGGCCGGGGTGGTTCGCCCAGACGCACGAGCACCCGTCGCTGATGGGGCGCACCCTGCTCGAGATCCTCCACCGCGGCGACGAGCACCGGGCGGGCAGGCCCCGCGAGGAGGCGGCGCGGGCGCTCGATCGCTACGAGCTGGCGCGGGCGTCCGAGCAGACCTTCGAGTTGCTCTCCGGAGGGCAGCAGGCCAGGTTCCAGATCCTGCTCCTGGAGCTGTCCGGGGCCACTCTGCTGCTGCTCGACGAACCCACCGACAATCTCGACCTCGACTCCGCGGAGGCGCTCGAGGAGGGGCTCGCGGCGTTCGACGGGACCGTCGTCGCCGTCACCCACGACCGGTGGTTCGCCCGGGGTTTCGACCGCTTCCTCGTCTTCGGCGCCGACGGCCGGGTCTACGAGGCTCCCGCACCCGTCTGGGACGAGGGGCGGGTGACCCGTCCTCGCTGAGAGCGTGTTCTCCGTGCAGCCGCGGGGGTGAACAGCGAAACTCACTCACAGTCTGCTCTATATTGTCAGGACATTCTTCCCTACGATGGGACCGTCAAGGCGTGTCCGCGAGGAAGCCGGGCCGCACCACCCAAAGGGGAGTCAACGATGACTGCAGTGCAACGCCGGGGACGCATCCTGTGGCGGGTCGTCCCTGCCGCCTCGATCCTGCTCGTGGGGGCCCTCGTGGCCGCGTGCGACAGTGGGTCCAAGGGAACGGCCAGCCCGAGCCAGAATGTGGACGCAAAGAACGTCGACCTGACGATCAGCTCGAACGCCATCAACGGGGGGAAGAACTCCGCCGAGGCGCAGTGGTTCACCACCTTCGTCATCCCGAAGTTCACCGAGGCACAGAAGGCCAAGGGCGTCACGGTCAACGTGAAGTTCCAGCCGTCAGGCGTCGACGACGAGCAGTACAAGGCCAAGATGGCCCTCGACCTCAAGAGCAGGGCGGGCGCGGACATCATGGCTCTCGACGGCATCTGGGTCGGTGAGTTCGCCGACGCGGGCTACCTCCAGCCCCTGGAGAAGGTCGTCGGCCCCTCGGTCCCGTCCTGGGAAGGGTGGGCGCAGATACCCCAGGCGGTGCAGTCCGAAGTCGCCTACAACGACAAGCTGTACGGCATCCCGGCCGGCACCGATGGGCGCATCCTCTACTTCAACAAGAAGCTCTTCGCCCAAGCGGGTCTGCCGGCCGACTGGCAGCCGAAGAGCTGGCAGGACATCCTCGACGCCGGCGCCAAGCTCAAGACCGTCCCGGGTGTGACGCCCATCCAGATCAACGCCGGCACGGCGATGGGTGAGGCGACCTCGATGCAGGGCGCGCTGCCACTTCTCGTGGGCACCGGAGCGGAGATCTACAAGGACGGCAAGTGGCAGGGCAACACGCAGAACATCCGCGACGTCCTTGGCTTCTACAAGGGGCTCATCGACGGCGGGCTCATGGACAAGGGCTTCCAGCAGGCGGCCAAGGGGCGCGACGAGTCGTTCGCCGCCTTTGCGGCGGGCAAGGTCGGGATCCTCGGGGAGGGTGACTACTTCTGGCGCTCGGTCGTCAACCCCAACAAGGGCGCCGCCCCGATGGCCAGCCGGGACACCGATGTCGGCTATGCGCTCATCCCAGCGAAGCAGCCCCAGGCCGGGACCCGCGGACAGGACTACGTCTCCATGTCAGGTGGCTCCGGATACTTCCTGAATCCGAACACCAAGTTTCCCCAGCAGGCCTGGGACCTGTTGACGTTCATCGGCTCCCCGGATGCGGTCAAGGCCCTGCTCGGTGACTCGCCGCGCATCACGCCGCGCAAGGACGTCAACTCGGAGGTCCTCGCCAAGGACCCGCTGCTGTCGTTCATCTCCCAGAAGGTGCTGCCACTGACGGCCTACCGGCCCGGCCTCGCGATCTATCCGCAGGTCTCGCAGGCGCTCCAGCAGGCCACCGCTGACATCGTCTCGGGCAAGTCCGTCGACGAGGCGGCGGCGGCCTACCAGGCGGCGGTCGAGAAGGTCGCCGGCGCCGACAAGGTCGCCAGGTCGTGACGCGCTCCTCCACCGCGCACCCGGTGCGCCGCTCGAGCGGCGCTCGCCGCAGCGGCTCCGCATGAGCGGCTCCGCATGAGCGGCTTCACGTGAGCGGCGCCGGATGACGGCTGCTGCGGGGACGTCCGACGCGGCTGGCCTCGGACGGCCCCGGGCGCTCGCGTTCATCACCCCGGCCTTCCTCCTCATCGGGGCGTTCCTCGTCTTTCCGGCGCTGTGGACGATCTACCTCGGGATCACCGACTTCCGGCTGACCGGGGTGGCGGCCGCCGACCCGAAGATCGTCGGCCTCGCGAACTACACCGAGGCACTGGGCGATCCGGCGTTCCGCCGGTCGCTGATGTTGACGCTGCTCTTCGTCTTCGGGTCGGCGATCATCGGGCAGACGACGATGGGCTTCCTCATCGCGTCGTCGATGCGGTCGGTCCCCAAGGTCGTCAAGACCGTGGTGGAGACGCTCGTGCTCCTTGCGTGGATCCTGCCGAGCTCGATCGTCGCGTTTCTCTGGGTGGCGTTCCTCAACCGTGACGGCGGCACCCTGAGCACCCTGCTCAACACGCCCGACACGGCATGGCTGCTCGAGCACCCGATGCTGTCGATCATCGTCTTCAACACGTGGCGCGGCACGGCCTTCTCGATGCTCCTCTTCTCGGCGGCTCTCGGCGCGGTCCCGCCGTCACAGCTCGAGACCGCGCGGCTTGCGGGAGCCGGTGCGTGGCAGCAGTTCCGGGACGTCGTCTTCCCGCACATCCGTGGTCACGTCCTGACGAACACCCTGCTCATCAGCCTCTGGACGTTCAACGACTTCTCGCCCTACCTGCTGACCGCAGGTGGCCCCAACCATGCCTCGGAGACCCTGCCCGTCTTCATCTACCAGCGGGCGCTCTACGGGGGCGAGCTCGGCTACGGGTCGGCGATCTCGTTCATCATGCTGCTCATCAACCTCGTCATCGCGCTGTTCTACATCCGCCTGCTCCGCGACCGGCGCGGTCAGCGGACACCGGTCGCGCCCGCAGCGGAGTCCTCGCCATGACGCCGGCAGCGATGGTGCGACGGATCCTCTTCTACGCCCTGCTCGCGGTCGTCGCGACGTTCTTCGCGCTGCCGCTGCTCTGGTTGGTGCTCGCGCCCTTCGACGCGCACCCGTCGCTCACCGTGAAGCTTCCGCAGTTCACGCTCGACAACTTCCGCCAGCTCGGCGAGAACCCCTATGCCCTCTCGTCACTGAAGAACTCGGTCCTCATCTCCGGGGGGGCGATGGTGCTCGTCACCGCCCTGTCGGCACTGGCGGCATACGCCCTGTCCCGCGTGCGGGTGCCGGGCCGCAACCTGATCCTCTACAGCCTGCTGCTGCTCTCCTCGATCGTCACGGGGACCGCCGCGATGGTCCCGATCTTCCTGCTGATGTTCCAGCTGGGGTTGATCGACGACCGATCCGGTGTCACGCTCGTCCTCACCGGTGGGCTCCTGCCGGCGGCGATCTTCATCCTCAAGGACTTCATGGACGCGACGCCGGCGTCCTACGAGGAGAGCGCGCGGGTCTTCGGTGCGAGTCCGCTGCAGGTGCTGCGCCACGTGGTGCTGCCGATCGCGAGGCCGGGTCTCGCGACGATCGCGGTCTGGGCGCTCGTCAACGCGTGGGGCGACTTCCTGATGGCCTACATCCTCCTTCGCGACCCGGAGAAGATGCCTGCCGGTGTGCTGATGTACACCTTCTACAACGAGGGTGGCCAAGCGAATCTCTCGTTGATCTCGGCCTTCTCGCTCGTCTACGCGCTACCGGTGGTGGCGCTCTACCTCTTCGTCAACCGCCGCTATGGTTTCCGCTTCCATGGAGGGATCAAGAGCTGATGGCCAGCATCGAACTCGTGGGTCTGTCCAAGGTCTACGACGGAGGGGTCGCCGCCGTCGACGACCTGAGCCTCACCATCGCCGACGGGGAGTTCTTCGCCCTCCTCGGCCCCTCCGGTTGCGGCAAGACCACCCTCCTGCGCACCATCGCCGGTCTCGAGGACGCGACCGCGGGCCGGCTGCTGCTCGGCGGGAAGGACGTCACGAAGCTGTCACCGGGCAAGCGCGACGTGGCGATGGTCTTCCAGGACTATGCCCTGTTCCCCCACATGGACGTCACCGACAACATCTCCTACCCCCTGCGGATCCAGAAGATGCCCCGGGAGGACCGCCGCGCGAAGGCCGCGTTGACGGGGGCCGGGCTGGGGCTGTCGACGCTGATGGACCGTCGCCCGGGGCAGCTCTCGGGGGGGCAGCAGCAGCGCGTGGCGCTCGCCCGGGCCATTGCCTACCAGCCGTCGGTGTTCCTCTTCGACGAGCCGCTGTCCAACCTGGATGCGCGGCTGCGCCTGGAGGCCCGCACCTTCCTCAAGCGCCTGCAGCACGAGCTCAGGGTGACCACGGTGTTCGTCACCCACGACCAGTCCGAGGCCCTCGCGATGGCCGACACCATCGCGGTCATGGAGGCGGGACACATCCGCCAGCTGGGGACCCCGTCCGAGGTCTTCCACCGGCCGGCCAACGTCTTCGTCGCGAACTTCATCGGGTCGACCCCGATGAACCTCGTCCCGGGATCGCTGTTCGGGTCCGAGGTGCCTGAGGGGGACGAGGTCCTCGTCGGCTTCCGGCCGGAGTACACCCGCCTCGGCGGCGGTGGCCGCTACGCGCTGTCCGGGACCGTGACCATCGTGGAGAATCTCGGCGCGACGATGCTCGTGTCGGCACAGTGTGGTGAGCAGTCGGTCCAGGCGTTGGTGCCCGATGGGGACGAGCCTCCGGTGGGCACGGAGGTGACGGTCAGCCCGCACGACCGTCGCGTCCTGCACTATCGGGCGAGCGACGGTGAGCTGCTGACGTCGTCGCCGGCGCACCTGCAGGACCGATGACGCTGTTCGAGCAGAGCGGCACCTGGCGGCCGGTGGACCGGGCGGCGCAGCAGGTGCAGACGCTGTCGTTCGAGATGCCGGAAGGCGTGACGGCGTTCCGGGTGGGCCTGGAGTTCGACAGGTCCGGGGGCGGCGTGCTCGACCTCGGTTGTGATGGTCCGCACGGGTGGGTCGGGTGGTCCGGCGGCGAGCGGTCGTCCGTCGTGATCAGCGAGGAGTGGTCCACACCGGGCTATCTGCCGACTGCGGTGTCGGCGGCGGAGTGGCACGTCGTGGTCGGCCTTCACGAGGTGCCGGCTGCGGGGGTCGACTACCGGGTCGTCGTCAGCAGGGCCACCGCCGCCGACGTCGCCGCCGAACGGCGGGCTCAACCCGCAGCCCCCCCGGTGCCGGAGCGCCCCCCGGGCCGCGACCTGCCCGCCGTGGACGGGATGCGGTGGCTTGCTGCGGACTTCCACGCCCACACCCTCCACTCCGATGGCGCCCTCAGCATCGACGAGCTCGCCGCGCTCGCGGTGTCACGCGGTCTCGACGTCCTGGCGGTGACCGACCACAACACGACGAGCCACCATGCCCACCTGGCTCAGGTGGGCGAGCGCTACGGCATCACCTTGGTCCCCGGGCAGGAGGTGACCACGGATCGGGGCCACGCGAACGCGTTCGGTGACATCGGCTTCGTGGACTTCCGTCGACCGGGCAGGCAGTGGCAGCGCGACGTCGCGGAGCGGGGCGGCATCCTCTCGGTGAACCACCCGCTCGGCGGCGACAGCTGCTGGCGGATGGAGCTCGACCAGCCCACCGCGGTGGCCGAGATCTGGCACTCGTCGTGGCACGCCCTGCCGGTGCTCCGGAACTGGGGCGGGCCGCTCGCGTGGTGGCTGTCATGGGGAAAGGACACGGTGCCCATCGGTGGCAGCGACTTCCACCGCGAGGGCAGCGACGCCCTCCCGGGTTCGCCGACGACGTGGGTGCTCTGCGAGGGGCAGGACGTCCTGGGTGGCGTCGCGGCGGGACGCACTGCCGTCGGGGTCGACCCGCAGGGGCCGGTCCTGCTGCGGGTCGGGGACGAGCTCATGGCGCTGGGCGCAGACGGTGCCCTGTTGTCGACCTTCGAGGAGGGTCGGCGCCGGATCGTCGGCGACCGGGTCGTCCTGCCCGCCGCTGCGGGTCCGTGGTGGCTCGAGGATGACCACCGGTGCGTGCTCGCACTCTGCCTCTGAGGCAGCCCAACGCGTGCTCAGCCTGCCGGTTCTCTCCCGCGCACGGTGGATCACCAGCGGGGGCGCAGCAGACGGAACCGGACCCGCTCCCCGGGCCGGGACTGGGCGAGGGCGTCGGTGTCCTCGTCGAGCACCACGGCAATGACGGGGTAACCGCCCGTGGTGGGGTGGTCGGCCGAGAAGACCAGGGGCTGGCCGGACGCGGGCACCTGGACGCCCCCCCTGACGACCCCTTCGCTCGGCAGCTCACCGGGGCGTCGGCGATCGAGGCTCGGGCCGGCGAGGCGCACGCCCACCCGGTCGCTGTCGGCCGTGACCGTCCATGAGGAGCCGGTGAGGGTCGCCATCGCCCCGGGCGTGAACCAGTCGTCGCGCGGACCCGCCACGGCCCGCAGCACAAGGGCGCTCACCCGCGGCCCTTCCGGGCCGAGGGCGTCCACGCCGACGGGGACCGTTCCGGGGGCAGGCCCGACCTCCAACCGGGTTCCCACCTCCAGCGGTGGTGGCCCCAGTCCCGTCGTCGGGTCGCTGCTGGCGCTCCCGAAGAGGCGTTCGACGACGAGACCACCGCCGAGGGCGAGGTAGGTGCGCAGGCCGCTGGACGGCATACCGACTGCCAGGCGGTCGCCGGCACCCAGGTCGAAGGGAGCGCAGAGCGGCGCAGCAGCACCGTTGACGCTCAACGGTGTCGGCGCCCCGGCGACAGAGACCGTGACGGGACCCCCGGCGCGCAGCACCAGCCCCCCGAGCAGGATCTCGACGGCGGCGGCCCCCTCGTCGTTGCCGACGAGCCGGTTGGCCAGGCGAAGGGCCCGCCGGTCCGCCGCCCCGCTGGTCGTCACACCCAAGGCGGCGTGGCCGGGCCGGCCGAGGTCCTGGATGGTCGCCAGCGGGCCGACGACCTCGACCACGAGCGACGTCACCCTGACACCTCGACGAACTGGATGCGGCGTCCTGGCAGGAGCAGTGCCGGCGGCTCCCGTGCACCGTCCCACATCACCTCGTCGGTGTGGCCGATGAGCTGCCAGCCCCCGGGGGACGGTCGCGGATAGACCCCGGTGAACGGGCCGGCCAGTCCGACGGAGCCGGGAGGGATCCGGGTCCTCGGCGAGTCGCGGCGCGGCACGTCGAGGCCGCCGTCGTCGCCGACAAGATAGCCGAAACCCGGTGCAAATCCAGAGAACTCGACGGTCCAGAGCTGCCCCGTATGCCGGGTGACCACCTCTGCGGGATGGATCCCGAGGTGGCGGGCGACGTCGGGGAGGTCGGGGCCGTCGTAGCGCACGGCGAGCCGCAGGGACGGGGCGTCGGGCGCGGCGCTCGCGTCGTCGACGTCCCTGAGGTCAAGGGCCCGAAGCCGGGCCGCGACGCCCTGCAGGTCGTCGGGGGACGCGACCTTCACGAGGACGGTCCGCGCTGCGGGGACGTGGTCGACGACGCCGACCAGGGGAGTCCGACGCAGGACGGTGTCGAGGCGGCGGCGTCCGGCAGCGTCGTCGAGCTCGACGAGGATGGCGACGTCGCCACAGGGCAGGAGCCTCACGCGGTGAAGGCGGCGAGCTCCACGCCGGCCGCCTCGAGGGCACGCCGGACGGCCCCCGCCATGGCCACGGCCCCGGGAGAGTCTCCGTGCACGCAGATGGACCCGGCCCGGAACGCGATCTCGGTGCCGTCGACGGCGCTCAGACGACCCTCGGTGACGAGGCGGACGACCCGGGCGGCCACCACGGCGGGGTCGTGGAGGACGGCGCCCGGCTCCCGGCGCGACACGAGGGTGCCCTCGGCGGTATAGGCCCGGTCGGCGAAGGCTTCGGCGATGGTGCGGAGTCCGCGGCGTCCGGCCACCTCGAGCAGGACCGAGCCGGGGAGGCCGAGCAGACGGAGGTCGCTGGGATGGTCGGCCACGGCGGCCACCACCGCCTCGGCCTGGTCACGGTGGTGGACCACGGCGTTGTAGAGCGCGCCGTGGGGCTTGACGTAGGTGACGGCGCCGCTGAGGGATCGGGCGATGCCGTCGAGAGCGCCGATCTGGTAGAGCACGTCGGCGTAGAGGGCGTCCGGCTCGATGTCGATGAACCGCCGTCCGAAGCCGGCCAGGTCGCGGTAGCCCACCTGGGCCCCGATGGCCACGCCGCGCTCGACCGCGCCCCGACAGGTCGTGACGAGGGTCGCGGGGTCGCCCGCGTGGAAGCCGCACGCGATGTTGGCCGAGGTGACGAGACCGAGCAGACCGGCGTCGTCCCCCAGGGTCCAGCGCCCGAACGACTCACCCATGTCGGCGTTGAGATCCACCTGCTGCGGAGGGGGCATGTCCCTAGATTGTTCAACAACACTCCGTCTGTCAAGATGTGCGACGGGATCAGTCCCGTTCCCCTGGGCCAGACACCCTGTGGCAGATCTCGAGAGGGACGCGATGGCCAGGCTCGCGGCGGACGCCGTCGTCGACACGCTCCGTGCGTCGATCCTCGGGGGGCGCCTGGGGCCGGGGGACCGGCTCGACGAGACCATCCTGGTCGGGCGGCTGGACGTCAGCCGCAACACCCTGCGCGAGGCCTTCCGGGTGCTGGCCCACGAGCACCTCGTGGAGCACCTGCCCAACCGTGGGGTGTTCGTGCGCCGGTTGACCGTCAAGGAGGCCCAAGACGCCTACCGGACCCGCCGCCTCCTCGAGTGCGGGGCATTGAGGGAGGCCGCACTGCGCCAAGCCGTTGCGCCGTCACTCGACTCCGCGCAGAGTCAGGTGTTCGAGATGGACTGGCAGCGCTCGGTCTCTGCGATCCGGGCGGCCGTGGATGCGGGGGTCAGGGCTGCAGCGGACGCTTCCTGGGAGGCGTTGGGGACGGCGAACGGTGAGTTCCACCTCGCCCTGGCGACCCTGGCCGACAACGACGTCATCGATCGCACCCTCCGCAGTCTCCTGACCGAGATGCGGCTGCTCTTCCTCGTCGCCGACGAGGCGCGTGACGTGCACGAGCGCTATCTCGAGGACAACGTCCACGTCGCCTCCCTCGTCGAGGCGGGCGAGCTGGTCCGGGCCTCGATCGTGCTGGAGGAGTATCTCCTGCGCGCGGAGCAGCACCTCGTCGGGCGCTATGCGGAACAGCTGAAGGGCTGAGAGGTGGACGGGAGTTGTCCACGATGTGACCCAGGTCATCCGAGGCTCTTGCAGGGATTGTTGAACAATGTCTAGAGTGCACAGCGGCGCATTCCCGCGCCGCCCGCCCCAACAGCGAGGTGTGCACGCATGTGGGTCCTGCTTGCGGTGGCCGTCGTGGTCGTCGGCTTTGCCCTGAAGCTCAACTCGATGCTCGTCGTGACGCTCGCCGGGATCGTCGCCGGGCTGATCGCTGGCCTCACCCCCGTCAAGATCATCGAGGCCTTCGGCACCGGCTTCGCGGGGAGCCGGTCGGTCACTGTCTTCATCGTCGTCCTGCCCGTCATCGGCCTGATCGAGCGCTACGGTCTGCAGCACCAGGCCCGCACCCTCATCGGCAAGCTGCGGGGCCTGACGACCGGCCGTCTGCTCGCGACCTACCTCTTCATCCGGCAGGCCTCTGCTGCCCTCGGACTGACCGCGATCGGGGGGCCCGCCCAGGCGGTGCGTCCGATCGTGGCGCCGATGTCGGAGGCCGCCGCCGAGCGGGTGCACGGCCCGCTGTCGCTCCGGATGCGGGAGAAGGTCCGCTCCTACGCCGCGTCGGCGGACACCGTCGGGCTGTTCTTCGGGGAGGACATCTTCGTGGCCATCGGCTCCATCCTGCTCATCACCGGATTCGTCGACACCACCTACGGACTGAAGCTCGATGCGCTCCAGATCGCGCTGTGGGCCATCCCCACGGCCATCTGCGCGTTGCTGATCCACGGCGGGCGGATGCTGCGCCTGGACCGGCAGCTGGCCGTGATGGCCAAGGAACCCCGCACCGAGTCCATGACGGCGGGTGAGCCCCGATGATCAAGGTCGAATGGTTCTACTGGGTCTGTGCCGCGATCTTTCTCGTCGTGGCCGTCATCCGCCTCACCGACCGTAGCGACCGCAAGCGCTACGGCAGCGCGGCGTTCTGGGCCGTCCTGGCCTTCGCCTTCGTCTACGGCACGCTGGTCGTCGCCAAGACGGGCAGCGCCCTCGTCGAGGGCGTCGCAGTCCTGGCCCTCGCAGCGTTGGCCGGTCTCGGTTTTCCGGGCAAGGGCCGCGACGACACCACCTCCGCCGAGGAACGGGTCACCCTGGCCGAGCGATACGGCAACACGCTCTTCGTCCCCGCCCTGCTCATCCCCGTCATCGCCGTGATCTTCGGGGCCGCCCTGGCCACGGTCACGGTCGGCCAGGGCCTGCTCCTCGAGAAGGGTTCGGCGACGATCATCGGGCTCGGGGTGGCAGCGATCATCGCCCTCGTCGTCGGCATGCTGCTCTTCCACGTCAGGAGCCCCGTGGTTGCGTTCCGTGAGGGTGACCGCCTCCTCGGCCACATCGGCTGGGCGGCGATCCTGCCGCAGTTCCTCGCCACCCTCGGGCTGCTGTTCAACCAGGCCGGCGTCGGCAAGGCCGTGGGCGACGTCACGAACTCGGTCCTGCCCCGAGGGGTGCTCTTCCTCGCCGTCGTCGTCTACTGCCTGGGCATGGCCCTGTTCACGATCATCATGGGCAACGCCTTCGCGGCCTTCCCGGTGATGACGGCAGCGGTCGGCTGGCCGATCCTCGTCCAGCAGTTCAACGGCAACCCGCCGGCCGTCTTCGCGATCGGCATGCTTGCGGGCTTCTGCGGCACGCTCGTCACGCCGATGGCCGCCAACTTCAACCTCGTTCCTGCGGCGCTGCTCGAGCTCAAGGACCAGTACGGCCCGATCAAGGCCCAGATCCCGACGGCGGCCCCGCTGTGGGTCGCCAACGTCCTGATCATGTTCTTCTTCGCTTTCCCCCGCTGAAGGTGACACCCCATGACCGATCGCACCCCACAGACCTGGCGCACGGCATACGCGCGGCGTTGGGGGCAGACCATCCCGGCGGTGCTCGCGACCTCCTATCCCTATGCGGCGCAACATGTCTCGCAAGGGCCTGACGATGTCGACGTCACCCCCGAGCGGCTCCACCCGGCCTTCCACGGGTGTCTCGACTGGCACTCCTCGGCGCACATGCAGTGGTCGGCGATCCGGCTGCTGACCCTCGCGCCCGACGACCTCGGCGCGGAGGTGCGGGCGGGCCTCGTGGCGGTCCTCGACGAACGGCTGACGCTGGAGAACTGCCGGGTCGAGGCGGACTACCTGAGGGCGACCCCCCGCTACGAGCGGCCCTACGGGTGGGGCTGGGCGGCCCTGCTCGCCCTCGCCGCCCGCGACTGCCCGCTGCGTGAGGCGAGCGGCTGGGCGGTCGCCACCCGGCCGTTGTTCGACGCCGTCGCGGATCTGGTCGTCGACTGGCTGCCCAGGCTCGCCTATCCGGTCAGGCACGGTGAGCACTCCAACCTCGCCTTCGGGCTGGCCCTCGTGCACGAGGCGGCTCGCGGCCTCGGTCGCGACGACGTGGTCGCCGTCATCGCGGACCACGCCCGGCGCTGGTTCGGGTCCGACCGCGACTACCCCTCGCGGTGGGAGCCCAGCGGCAGCGACTTCCTCTCGCCCGCGCTCTGCGAGGCTGACCTCATGCGCCGCGTCCTGCCAGCCGGGGAGTATGCCGGGTGGCTGTCCGGTTTCCTTCCCCACCTCGCTGCCGAGGGGGACCCGCTGCTCGAGGTGCCGCAGGTCCTCGACCGCACCGATGGCAAGGCGGTGCACCTCTTCGGACTGGCGCTGTCGCGTGCCTGGCAGCTCCGGGGCCTGACGCCGTTCATGGGCGAGGCGGCCGCGGCGAGAGTTGCCGAAGCCTCGCGACGCCAGGTCGAGGAGGTCGAGCGAGAGATCATCGAGGGGGACTTCATGTCGACCCACTGGCTGGTCTCGTTCGCGCTCCTGGCCGTCACGGCCGAAGAGCGCTGATCAC
Source organism: Lapillicoccus sp. (assembly GCF_046595215.1). Lineage (NCBI taxonomy): Bacteria > Bacillati > Actinomycetota > Actinomycetes > Micrococcales > Intrasporangiaceae > Lapillicoccus > Lapillicoccus sp. Next base: position 20,973 of record NZ_JBKJPP010000126.1, read on the forward strand.
TGGTCGAGGCCCACGTCTCTGCCTGTCTGACCGACCGTCGCCCCCCATGCCAACCCGGCGGACTCTGACCAACCCGGCGGACCCGGTCCGGGCCCCAGCATGGTCACCCGGCGGCGGGCGCGCAGGACGCACGTGACGCGCGCTCCTGTCCCCAGGCCGGCAGGTAGAAGAGGGCGCCGAGCATGCTGATGCCGCCGATGACGCTCATGGCGACACCCGTCGAGGTGCGGCCCGCGAGCAGGCCGCCCATGGTCGCGGTGACGCTGAAGGACAGGAACCCGATCATGGAGTTCATCGACAGCACCGTGCTGCGGTTGCGGGCCGTCGCCTCCTGGTGGAGCAGGGCGCTGTGCATCGGTCCCGCGGATCCGTGGAGCGAGTAGGTCACGAGGTAGGCCGCGACGAGCGCGACGGGTCCGGCCACAACGCCCATAACGAGGGCGCCCAGCCCGTTCAGGACCCGAGCGAGGACGGCGGTCGGGACGACCCCGAGGCGTCCGCTCAGCATGCCGGACAGGGCCGCGCCCAGCGCGAAGACGCCCCAGCCGGCCGCCGCCACGGGACCCATGAGGGCACCTGCCCGGACCTGGTTCCCGAGCAGCTCGGACAGCCGGATCGGGGTGAAGGTCTCGAAGACGACCATCGCCGCGGACCAGAAGAGCTCGACGGCCATCAGGCCGGCCAGCACCCGGTTGTGCCGCAGCAGACCGAGGCCGTCGCGGATGACGACCGGTGTCTCTCGGACGGATGCGAGCGCGCGACGCGCGCTGGCCGTGTCGACCCCGGCCCGCGGTTCCGTGAGCAGGACGAGGACGGCAACGAGGTGGACCACACTCAGGGCGATGTAGGCGATGCCTGGCAGGAGGAACGCGCTCCGGCTCGTGAGCGGATGCCACCAGAACAGCACCCCAGAGACGAGCGCGCCGACGGCCATGGCGATCCCCAGGAGCATCCCCTGCGCGGACAGGTCGGCGTCGACGTCCGCACCGGGGTCGCGCACATGGACGGTGTCAACAAACCAGGCCTCGAGCGGCCCGGAGTCGAGCGCCCGGAAGACGCCGGTGAGGACGGCGGCGAGGGCGAACTGCCACCACGCAGACGCGGTGGAGAAGACGAGACCCGCCATGACGCTGACGACGGCCGAGGCGACATAGACGGGGCGTCGTCCGAAGGCGTCGGCGAACCCGCTCGTCGGCAGCTCGAGGGCGAACACGGTGATCCCGACGAGCGCTGCGGCGCTGAGTGTCTGGGCCACCGTCAGTCCGCGCTCCAACGGCCAGAGCGTCGTGATCCCGACGATGAGCCCGACGGGAAACCACCGGGTGAAGGTCAGGGTGAGGAGGACCCGCCGGGCTGCGGCCCGGGACAGGTGCGAGCTCATCGCCCCGGTGTCTTGTCGAGATCGACGGGGTAGGCGTAGGTGTAGACAGCGACCCGCTTGGCGCGGGGGTTGCCCTGGCCGACGCGCCGGTACTTCTGGAGGACGGCCTCGAGCTCGGCGCGCAGGGCCACGAGCTGCTCCTGGGTCACGAGCGCGACGTTGTCGTTGAGGCCGAGGTGGTCGGCCCAGTCGCCCGGCCAGGTCGCCGACACGTCGAGCCACTGCTCGGCACGGGTCGCGAAGTGGCGCACGTAGTCGCGCTCCAACCAGTTCAGCGCGGTCGACGCGTCCTCGTCATCGGCGAAGTCGCTCGCCATCCAGGAGTGCTGCTCGCTCGCCGCGCGCCAGAGCCGCTCCTTGCCCTTGCCGCCCTCTGTGTCGACGACGAGGCCCACCGACTCGAGCTTGCGCAGGTGGTAGCTCGTCGCGCCGGAGTTCGTCCCGAGGAGGCTGGCCAGCTCGGTCGCGGATGCGGGCCCGACCCGGCGCAGCTGTGACAGCAGCCGGGACCGGAGCGGGTGAGCGAGGACCTTGACGGCCTCGGAGCTGAGGCGAACGCTGCTCTGGGGGAGTGATGTGGGAGCCATGTGTGCACAATAGTGTTGCACATTCTGTTTGCACAACAAATTTGCAGATAGCCTTTGCGAGGGCATCCGGGCAGGTCAGGGGGCGTTGAGCCCCCCGACGGCCATGAGTTGGCCCCGACGTGGGCTTCTCCGTAGACTGACTAACTGTTGTGCCACCCCGACGGCTCCCTTCCGGAGCACACGGTGGCCCGCTCAGGCGGGGCCCACGGCATACGACCTCCACGAGTTCCACCGAGAACGAAAGCTGGACCACTGTGCGCACGTACACCCCCAAGCCCGGCGAGGTCACTCGCTCGTGGCACGTGATCGACGCGACGGACGTCGTGCTCGGCCGGCTCGCCAGCCAGACCGCCATCCTGTTGCGGGGCAAGCACAAGCCGACCTTCGCCCCCCATGTCGACACCGGTGACTTCGTCATCATCATCAACGCCGACAAGGTGGCGCTGACCGGCGCCAAGCTCGAGCAGAAGAAGGCCTACAGCCACTCCGGCTTCCCGGGCGGTCTGAAGTCGACGAGCTATACCGAGCTCCTGCAGAAGAACCCGGCCAAGGCGGTCGAGAAGGCCGTGCGCGGCATGCTCCCCAAGAACTCCATCGCCCGCGAGCAGCTCTCGAAGCTCAAGGTCTACGCCGGCGACAAGCACCCCCACGAGGCCCAGAAGCCCGTGCCCTTCGAGCTGACCCAGGTCGCGCAGTAAGTCCGCCCCGCGGACCTGTGCAGAACACGACAAGGAACCACTGTGGCTGAGAACGAGATCAACGAGTCCGGCGCCGTCGACACCATCGGCGACGACGAGCCCGAGCTGACCGAATACACTTCCGAGTCCGAGGGCCCGGTCGGCGCCGAAGCGGCCCCGCGGCCGACCGCGTCCGCTCCTGGCGCCGCCACCGGGCGCCGCAAGCAGGCCATCGCCCGCGTGCGGATCGTCCCCGGCACCGGCGACTGGACGATCAACGGTCGGACCCTCGAGTCCTACTTCCCCAACAAGGTGCACCAGCAGATCGTCAACGAGCCGCTGGCCCTCCTCGAGCTCGTCGGCGCCTATGACGTACTCGTGCGCGTGCACGGTGGCGGTCCGTCCGGCCAGGCCGGCGCCGTCCGGCTGGGCATCGCCCGCTCGCTCAACGGGATCGACGAGGAGCTCAACCGTCCGGCGCTGAAGAAGGCAGGCTTCCTCAAGCGCGACTCCCGCGTCCCGGAGCGCAAGAAGGCCGGCCTCAAGAAGGCCCGCAAGGCTCCGCAGTACAGCAAGCGCTGACCAGGGTCCACATCGAGGGCGGCCAGGGGATGTCTCCTGGCCGCCCTTGGCGTGTCTGGTAGTAGGTTCGATCGTCGGCATGCCGGGTGCTCACCTCCCCCCGTCGGGGGAGTGCACCTTGGCGGCCGGCCCTCTCGAAAGGCACCACGTGGCTCGACTCTTCGGCACGGACGGCGTCCGCGGCCTCGCGAACAAGGACATCACGGCAGAGCTCGCCCTCGACCTCTCGGTCGCGGCGGCGCACGTCCTGGGGGAGATCGGGGCCTTCCGGGGGCACCGGCCGGTCGCCGTGGTCGGGACCGACGGACGGGCCTCCGGCGAGTTCCTCTCCGCCGCCGTCATCGCGGGGCTCGCCTCGGCCGGGGTCGACGTGCTCGACGCCGGCGTCCTCCCGACCCCGGCCATCGCCTTCCTCACCGCGGACACCGGTGCCGACCTGGCGGTCATGCTCTCGGCCTCGCACAACCCCATGCCCGACAACGGGATCAAGTTCTTCGCCCGCGGCGGGCACAAGCTGCCGGACGACGTCGAGGACTCGATCGAGGAGCGGATGGGCGAACGGTGGAGCCGGCCCACCGGTGCCGGAGTCGGCCGGGTCCGCCGTCTCGAGGCGGGCCACGACCGCTACGTCGCCCACTTGCTCTCGATCCTCCCGCACCGCCTCGACGGCCTCTCCGTGGTCATCGACGCTGCCCACGGGGCCGCCTCGCGGGTCTCCCCGGACGCGTTCCGGCAGGCTGGCGCGACGGTCATCGTCATCGGCGCCGACCCGGACGGCCTCAACATCAACGACGGCTACGGTTCGACCCACCTGGAGAAGCTCGCCGCAGCGGTCATCGAGGTGGGCGCCGACCTGGGTGTCGCCCACGACGGTGACGCCGACCGGTGCCTGGCGGTCGACGCCACCGGACGGGTCGTCGACGGCGACCAGATCATGTCCGTCCTCGCGCTGGCGATGCGCGAGCAGGGGCGCCTTGCCGACGACACCCTCGTCGCGACGGTGATGAGCAACCTCGGGATGATCCAGGCGATGGCGCGCGAGGGCATCACCGTGCGACAGACCGGGGTGGGCGACCGCTACGTGCTGGAGGACATGAAGGCCGGGGGCTACTCCCTCGGGGGCGAGCAGTCGGGGCACGTGATCTTCCTCGAGCACGGGACCACCGGCGACGGCGTGCTCACCGGCCTCATGCTCGCCTCCCGCGTCGCCCAGACGGGACGCACCCTGGCCGACCTGGCTGCGGTGATGACCCGGCTGCCGCAGGTCCTCGTCAACGTCCCGGACGTGGACAAGGCGGCGGTGGACTCCCACCCGGGGGTCCAGGCCGACGTCGCCTCGGCCAGTGCCGAGCTCGAGGGCACGGGCCGGGTCCTGCTGCGCAAGTCCGGCACGGAACCCCTCGTGCGGGTGATGGTCGAGGCCGCCGACGAGGCGCAGGCCCATGCCGTCGCCGAACGGCTGGCCGCATCGGTGCGCACCCACCTCTCCCGCTGAGGGCGCCCGCCGCGTCGTTCCACGTGTTGCGGCGGCGGCCACCTCACCTCCACGTGTTGCGGCGGCGGCCGCGCCCGAGGCCCTGCTGACGCGTCGGAAGCGGCGCAAGCCGCAAACGGTGGGCGGGAGGTGGGCCGTTAGGGGGCCGGAGGTGGGCGGGAGGCGGGCCGGTGGAGCCGTGGCGGCGCGGCATACGATGTCAGGCGTCCGACGCTCCTGCCCCCGAGAGGCCAGTGCATGAAGCTCGCCATGCTGGGGGGAGGAGGCTTCCGGACCCCTTTGGTGTATGCCGCGCTGCTCGCGGACCGCGCCGGGGGCGTCACCGAGGTGGTCCTCCAGGACCCCGACCGCACCCACCTCGACGCGATCGGTCACGTCCTCGACCAGACCAGCGCGGGGGTGCTCGACGCGCCGAGGGTGTCGGTGACCACGGAGCTCGACCAGGCTCTCGAGGGAGCCGACTTCGTGTTCTCGGCCGTGCGGGTCGGCGGTCTCGAGGCCCGGGTGGCCGACGAACGCGTGGCCCTCGACCTCGGTCTGCTGGGACAGGAGACCACCGGCCCGGGGGGAATCGCCTATGGCCTGCGGACGATCCCGGTCGCGATCCACATCGCCGAGCGGGTCCGGGCTGTGGCGCCGCAGGCATGGGTCATCAACTTCACCAACCCCGCGGGGATGATCACCGAGGCGATGCAGATCGTGCTCGGGGACCGCGCGGTCGGCATCTGTGACACGCCGATCACCATGGCCAAGAGGGTTGCTCGCCTCCTCGGGCTCGGCAACGACCCGGTCGAGATGGACTACGTGGGCCTCAACCACCTCGGCTGGCTGCGGGGTCTGCGGCACGAGGGCGTCGATGTGCTGCCTCGGCTGCTCGGCGACGATGCCCTGCTCGGGGCGACCGAGGAGGGCCAGCTCTTCGGTCTCGACTGGCTGCGGACGCTCGGGTCGGTGCCCAACGAATACCTCTACTACTACTACTTCGCCCGGGAGGCCGTCGCCGCAATCCGCTCCGGGGGGCCGACCCGGGGCGAGTTCCTGCAAGAGCAGCAGGGGCGCTTCTACGACGCCGTGTCAGCGGAGCCCGGGCGGGCCCGCGAGCTCTGGGTCGCGACCCGACAGGAGCGCGAGGAGACCTACATGGCGGCCGAGCACGCGGGCCGGCCCCGCGGCGGCGAGGAGGGGGTGGCGGACGTCGGCGGCTACGAGGGGGTGGCGCTGGCGCTGATGCGGGCCATCGCCCGCGACGAGCCGGCGTCGATGATCCTCAATGTCCGCAACGGATCCACCGTCGTTGGGCTGCCCGAGGACGCCGTCGTCGAGGTGCCGGTGACCGTGGACGCGTCGGGGCCGGTGGCCTCGGCGGTGAGCCCACCCGATCTGCACCAACGGGGCCTCATGGAGCAGGTGAAGGCCGTCGACCGGTTGACGATCGAGGCCGCCACGACGGGGTCGGTCACCGCCGCGGAGAAGGCGTTCGGCCTGCACCCCCTGGTCGACTCGGCAGCGGTCGCGAGACAGCTGGTGGCCGCCTACCGAGAGCGGATCCCCGAGGTCGACGCGGTCTTGTCTGACCTGCGCTGACCGGGCGGCATTGAACCCGGCGCAAGCTCAGACGAGCCGGTCGATCAGGCCGGTGTCGACGTCGTAGAGGAAGCCGCCGATGGCGACGGCGTCGGGGATGAGGGGGTGACTGCGGACCTTTGCGACGTCCTCGTGCAGCGCGGCAACCTGGTCGTCGACGACGTGGAAGGCCTGCCAGGACACGTCCTGACCGGCGGACTCACCCACAGCCGCACGCAGCTCCTCCGCGGTGTTGCTGGCCATTGCGCACCGGGTGTGCGGGATGATGACGATCCGCTCGACGCCGAGCAGGTGGACGCCGAGGACGAGGGCCTCGAGCGCAGCCTCGGTGACGCGGCCGCCCGGGTTGCGAAAGATCTTGGCGTCGCCCGGCGTCAGCCCGAGCATGCCCAGCGGGTCGATGCGCGAGTCCATGCAGGTGACGACGGCGACGCCTGCGTGGGCCACCCCATCGAACCCGCTCAGCGCGAACGTCGACGCAAACTTCGCGTTGGCCGCCACGAGGTCGCCGAACGCCCCTTCGCTGGTCACCGTCCCGCACGCTTGGCGATGGTCGTCGGCGGTGTGGTCACCGTGGCGAAGCTGTACTCGGTCACGCGGCCTGTCCTTCGCGATGGACGGTCCCGGTCGGGTTGTCCCGAACCAGAGGGATTGTCTAGCGCCTTCCGGCGCCATTCCACAGCGTAGGGCTCAACCGTCGAACCACCGCGAGGGGCCTGAGGCCGAACGTCACAAGTCGGCAACGAGGAGGAGGGCTGTAGCGCAGACGGTGCCCAGTGGTGTTGCATGGCGTCTGAGACACGAGGAGGTGGCCCCGAGGTTAACGAGGACATCATCGAGGGGCCAGGACCGGCGAGGGGCCGGGGCGGGCCCCTTGCCGTGGCCGGAGATGCCGGTCAGCACCGCACTTGCCCGCACGATCACCCTCCAAGGAGGACCACCTTCATGATCACTCGCAGGACAACACTGACCGGGCTCGTGGCCGTGGCCGTTGCCGGTCTCGCCTCGGGCTGTCTCTCATCGCCCTCCTCGAACTCCGGGTCCGGCTCGGGCGCCACCGGGAACGCCAGCGCCAAGAGCAAGGTCTCCATCATCTTCGGCTTCGGTGGCGACCAGACCCAGGGCTTCAAGGACTCCCTCGACCCCTGGGCGAAGGCCAATGGCATCACTATCGACTACCAGCAGTCCGACTCGTTCGACACCATCATCCGCACCAAGCTGGCTGGCAACACGCTCCCCGACATCGCCCTCTTCCCGCAGCCCGGGCTGCTGAAGGACATCCAGAAGACGAGCAACGGCAAGATGCAGGACCTCACCAGCGTCCTCGACATGGGCAAGCTCAAGGGCAGCATCGTCCCCGGCTTCCTCGAGGCCGCCCAGGTCGACGGGAAGCAGTACGGCGTCCCGGTCTCGATGAACGTCAAGAGCCTGCTCTTCTACAACAAGAACACCTTCACCCAGAAGGGATACACGCAACCGAAAACCCTGGACGAGCTGAAGACGCTCGCCGCCAAGATCAAGGCCGACGGCACCACGCCGTTCTGCGTGGGCATGGAGTCCGGCAACGCGACGGGCTGGGTGGGGACCGACTGGATCGAGGAGCTGGTGCTCAAGCAGCTCGGCCCCGAGAAGTACGACCAGTGGGTCAACCACACCCTGAAGTTCGACTCCCCGGAGATCAAGAGCGTCTTCAAGACCTTCAACGACCTCGTCCTGGCCGAAGGTCAGACCTACGGGGGCAGCAAGGCCATCGTGTCGACGAAGTTCGGCACCGCAGCCAACCCACTCTTCGACAACCCGGCGAAGTGCTACCTGCACAAGCAGGGCAACTTCCTCACCCAGAAGGGCTTCCTGACGGACGCCATCCAGACCAAGATCGACGACAACGTCGGGGTCTACCCCTTCCCCAAGGACAAGTTCGACACCGTCGAGGGCGGCGGTGACATGGCGACGATGTTCACGGCCAACGACACCAACGTCACCAAGGTGATGAAGTACATCACCGAGGACCCGACCTTCGGGCAGGCGTGGGCGGGTCCGGCGGACCGCGGGTTCCTGTCGCCGCACAAGGACTTCGACGTGTCGAAGTATGGGACGAAGCTCACCCAGAGCATCGCCCAGATCGCCTACACCTCGTCCGGAGTCCGGTTCGACGGCTCGGACGCCATGCCCGGCGCCGTAGGGGCGGGGTCATTCTGGAAGGGCATGGTGGCCTACACGTCCGGACAGCAGGACGTGGACGCGACAGTGAAGGCCATCGACGACAGCTGGCCAGCCTCCTGAGGCCTCGCACGACTCGATCCGTCCTCGCAGCGGCCGGCCGACCACCTGAGCGTCTGGTCGGCCGCTGCGAGAGTCAAGAAGGAGGGTGTGTAGATGGACATGATCATCAAGCTGGTCAACGCACTGCTGGCCGTCATCGCAGGGGTCGGCGGCGCGCTGATCCTCTACTGGTTCCTCAACAAGGTCGTCGAGCGGCTGCCAAACCGGACCGAGGACAAGGTCAAGCCCTTCGTCTTCATCGGTCCGGCCGTCCTCCTCGTCTCGCTGTTCCTGCTCTATCCCGCGATCCGGACGATCCTCCTCAGCCTGGCGAACGCGCAGTCAACGGCGTTCGTGGGGCTGGCCAACTACTCCAAGCTCCTCGGTAATGGCGAGTTCCGCGGGGTCCTGTTCAACACCTTGCTCTGGATGATCATCGTCCCCACGGCGGCGGTCGCCGTGGGCCTCCTCATCGCGGTGCTGTCGGACCGGATGAACCCGCGCGGCGAGAAGCTGGCCAAGACGCTCATCTTCATGCCAATGGCCATCAGCCTCGTGGGGGCATCGGCGATCTGGTCGGTCATCTACCAGGCGGCTCCCAAGGGCAGTGAGCAGCCCGGGCTCCTCAACGCCATCGTCACGGCCTTCGGCGGGGACCCGCAGGCCTGGCTGCAGTTCAACACCGCGCGCATCAACAGCCTCCTGCTCATGGTCATCCTGATCTGGCTGCAGACCGGGTTCGCCATGGTGCTGCTGTCGGCTGCGATCAAGTCCGTCCCGGAGGACACCATCGAGGCGGGCCGCATCGACGGTGCCAGCGAGGTGGCGATCTTCTTCCGGATCGTCGTGCCCCAGATCTGGCCCACGGTGATCACCGTCTTCGTCACCGTGTTGTTGGGGACGATGAAGGTCTTCGACATCGTCAACGTCATGACGAACGGCAGCTTCAACACCGACGTCATCGCGAACCGGTTCTACACGGAGCTCTTCACCAACGGCAATGCGGGGAATGCCGCAGCGATCGTCGTCATCCTCATGATCGCGATCATCCCGTTCATGGTCTACCAGGTCAGACAGTTCCGGAAGCAGGAGGCCGAACGATGAGCATCGCCGAACCCACCGTCGCCAAGACGCCGCGCGTCAAGCGGTTCGCCAAGGAGAGCACCAACTCCGAGGGCAACCGCAAGGTCAGCCCACTGATCACGGTGGTCATGGTGATCATCTGCCTGGCGTGGCTGCTGCCCACCTTCGGGCTCTTCGTCACGTCGTTCCGGCCGCTCGAGGCGATCAACTCCAGCGGCTGGTGGAAGGCGTTCGCCAACCCGCTCTCAGCGACCACCTGGACCTTCGACAACTACTCCCAGGTGATCAGCCAGGGCCAGACGCCGATGAACATCTCGTTCGTCAACAGCCTCGTCGTGGCAGTCCCCGCGACGATCATCCCCATCATGATCGCGGCCTTCGCAGCCTATGCGTTCACCTTCATGGAGTTCCCGTTCCGCGACACGATCTTTGTCATCTTCGTCGCCCTCCTCGTCGTGCCGAACCAGGTGGCCCTCGTGCCGCTCCTGCAGCTCTACGGCTCGCTCGGACTCAACGGGACATTTCCTGCAGTGTGGCTGGCCCACGCCGGGTTCGGGATGCCGCTCGCGGTCTACATCCTGCGCAACTACATGGCGGGTCTGCCGCGGGCCATCATCGAGTCGGCGAAGATCGACGGCGCCAGCCACTTCACGACGTTCTGGCGGCTCATCGTCCCCATGTCGGTCCCCGCGCTGGCGTCCTTCGCGATCTTCCAGTTCCTCTGGGTGTGGAACGACCTTCTCATCGCGCTGATCTTCCTCGGTCAGGGCGAGAACATGGTGTTGACGGTCAATGTCAAGGGGCTGCTCGGTCAGCAGGGGCAGGGGGCAAACCTCCTCACGGCGGGCGCCTTCATCAGCATGATCGTCCCCATCCTGGTGTTCCTCGCACTGCAGCGGTTCTTCGTCCGGGGCATGACCTCGGGCGCCGTCAAAGGCTGACCTGCCAGGTGGGCGCTGCCGGACGGGCACGCGCACGCAAAGCGCGGCGACCCTCCCACCGACCCGGTGGGAGGGTCGCCGCGCCGTGCCGCCGAGGCGTCAGAGCTCGGCGAGGGACGGTGCGTAGGCGCCGGCCCGTCCGACGGTCAGGCCGCTGCAGGCGAGCCCGCGCTCGATCGCGGACCGGACATCCGCCAGGGTCGCCTCGCGAAGGCGTCGACGGGCCTGAGGTCCGCCGAGCAGACCATCGCTCAACAAGCCGGAGACCAGGCCCGCCATGAACGAGTCACCGGCTCCGACCGTGTCGACGACCGACGTCGCGACCGTGGGGGCCGAGGCGACCTCACCGGCGTGCTCCACCCGGAAGACCACGCCGTCAGCGCCCCGGGTGACCACGGTCAACGCCGGGCCCAGCCGCCCCCAGTGGCGCAGGACCTCGTGGACGGGCATCCCGGCATACAGGGCCTCGAGGTCTTCGTCGCTGGCCTTGACCACGTCGCAGAGGGCGATGACCTCCTCGATCCGCACCCGGGCGAGGTCGAGGTCACCCATGATGGCGGTGCGCACGTTGGGGTCGTAGCTGACCGTCGCGCCCGGGCGGGCCGCCGTGAGCGTCTCGACGACGGCGGTGCCGCCGGGCTCGAGGACCGCGGCGATGGACCCCGTGTGGACGTGCCCCGTGCCGACGGGGACGGGGACGCGGCGCAGGTCCCACATGAGGTCGAACGTGTATGCCGCGGCGCCGGCCGGGTCCAGCTCGGCGAGGGCGGTCGAGGTGTGGTCTGCGGTGGTGCTGCCCGCAAGGACGTGCACGCCCCCCGATGCGAGGTGGGCGGTGATGCGGTGGCCGCGCTCGTCGTCGCCGTAGCGGGTGGCGAAGTCGACCGACTGCCCGAGCCGGGCCAGGCCCAGGGCGACGTTGAGGGGGCTGCCGCCGACGAACTCGGTCGTGGAGCCGTCCGGGCGCCGGACGATGTCGACGAGTGCCTCGCCGATGACGAGGGTGCGGTCCATCGGGGTCACCCGGCTGCAGGGTGCACGAAGTCGAGGTGGCTGTAGGCCGCCAGCTTGTGGAACTGGTGCTGGGCCTCGATGAGCCGGATCGTGCCGCTGCGCGAGCGCATGACCAACGACTCTGTCGTCGCCGTCTCCGAGCCGTAGCGCACGCCCCGGAGCAGCTGGCCGTCGGTGATCCCCGTCGCGACGAAGTAGCACTCACCCCGGACCAGGTCGTCGGTCGACAGGACGGCGTCGAGGTCGTGGCCCGCATCGAGGGCCTTCTGCCGCTCGTCGTCGTCGGTGGGACAGAGCCGGCCCTGGATGACGCCGCCCATGCACTTGATCGCGCACGCGGCGATGATGCCCTCGGGCGTCCCGCCGATGCCGAGAAGCAGGTCCACGCCGGTGTCGGGTCGGGCCGCCATCACCGCGCCCGCGACGTCGCCGTCGGAGATGTAGAACAGCCGCGCCCCGGAGGCCCGGATCTGCTCGGCGAGACGCTCGTGGCGGGGCCGGTCGAGCATGACCACCGTGACGTCGGAGGGCTGCTCCCGCTTGGCCTTGGCGATCCGCCGGATGTTCTCAGCGACGGGCAGCCGGATGTCGACGACGTCCGCGGCGTCGGGGCCGGTGGCCAGCTTGTCCATGTAGAACACCGCACTGGGGTCATACATGGTGCCGCGCTCGGCGACGGCCATCACCGAGACCGCGTTGCTCATGCCCTTGGCCGTCAGCGTCGTCCCGTCGACGGGGTCAACGGCGACGTCGACCTCGAGCCCGGTGCCGTCGCCGACCTTCTCGCCGTTGAAGAGCATGGGGGCGTTGTCCTTCTCGCCCTCCCCGATGACCACGGTGCCGTCCATGCTGATGCTCGAGATGAGGTGACGCATGGCCTCGACGGCGGCGCCGTCGGCGCTGTTCTTGTCACCGCGTCCCACCCATCGACCGGCGGCCATCGCGGCCGCCTCCGTGACGCGCACGAGCTCGAGTGCAAGGTTGCGATCCGGCTTGGTCGGGTTCATCGGCGAACATGTCCTCCACGTGGGGCGGCAAGGCTTCGGCTCGCTCACTCTATGGGGGAGCCCTGAGCGACCAGATCGGGTGGCCGGGTTTGGCGCGGCGACGGTGCTGAGGGACGATGGGCGGGTGAGTACGACGAGCACGCCCGCCCCGCAGCCGGTCGACCCGGCTGGTCCCGAGGGCTCGACGTCCCCGCGCAAGAGCGCCTACTCCATGGGCTCGATGCCGAACATGCTCCGTTCCCTGCTGGTGATCCTCGGGCTCGTCGGGGTCCTGATCGCCATCGTCCCCCGGGTCAGCAGCGTCGAGCAACCTGCCGTCGACGCCGCCTCGGTCGTCGCGGATGCCGCTCGCCAGTCTGGACTGCCGTTCGAGGCCCCGGTCGGGCTGCCCTCGGGGTGGAAGGCCACGAGCGCGCGCTACGACACGAACACCGACCAGCTCCTGACCTGGCAGGGCGGGTGGACGACGCCCCGGGGCGGCTACGTCGCGATCCGCCAGACGAAGACGGCGAGCCCGAACTGGCTGCGGGTCGCGACAACGAACGGCCAGTCCCAGGGCACGGTCGAGGCGTCGGGCCGCACCTGGCAGAAGCTCTACGACGCGGAGCACGACCGGACCAGCCTGGTCACCCAGCCGAGCCAGCCGGGGACGGGCGTTGTCACGGTCGTGACGGCTACGGCCGGACTGGACGAGGTGTTGCTGTTCACCAACTCCCTCAAGCCCGCTCAGCCCTGAGGCCCGCTCAGCCCTGAGCCGACTCGCGCTCTGCCGCCGGCGCCTCGGTGATCTGCCGCTGGGCGCCGTCGAGCCACGCGGTGCAGTGCTCGGCGAGCGCCTCGCCCCGCCGCCACAGCCGCATGCTCTCCTCGAGCGGGACCTGCCCGCCCTCGAGCCGGGACACGATCGAGGTCAGCTCGTCTCGGGCATCCTCGTAGGACAGCCCGGCCACGTCGGGGAACTCCGCTGACGCCTCGGCGGCCTCCCCCGTGTTCTCGTCGCTCATCCGTGCACCCTCTCCCTGATCATCTCGGCGCACCAGCGTAGGGCGCCGTCGTCTCGCTGCCGCGGCCGACCGTCCGGACCCCGAAGTCGCCGCGGGCCACCCGCACCCTCAACAGGTCGTCGGGGGAGAGGTCGGCCTGATCCATGACGATCCGCCCGTCGGGGTGCTGCACCACGGCATACCCGCGTTCGAGGGTCGACTGGGGCGACAGGGCGCGGACCTGGCTCGCGAGGTGGCCGACCTGGTCGCTCGCGCGGTGCAGCCGGGCGAGGAGCCGCTCGCTGGCTCGTCCGCGCAGGGCGGTGACCTGTTCCTGGTGGCGTCGGACCAGGGCGGTGGGGTCGGCCATGACCGGCCGGGACCGCTGGGCGGCCACCAGCTGCCGCTCGTGGCCGATCCGGTGACGGAGCGCGTGGCGGGCCCGGCCGGCGAGCTGCTCGAGACGGTGGTGCTCCTCGGCGGCGTCGGGGACGACGCGCTTGCCCGCGTCGGTAGGAGTCGAGGCGCGCCAGTCCGCGACGTGGTCGAGCAGGGGGGTGTCGATGTCGTGGCCGATCGCGCTGATGATCGGGGTGACGGCGTTCGCGACGGCCCGCAGGAGGGCCTCGTTGGAGAACGGGAGGAGCTCCTCGGCGGCGCCTCCACCGCGGGCGATGATGATGACGTCGACGGACCGGTCGGCGTCGAGCTCGCGCAGGGCCTCGCTCACCTCGGTGACGGTGTTGGCGCCCTGCACCGCAACCTCACGGACCGCGAACTGCACCGAGGGCCAACGCCGTCGGGCGTTCTCGACGACGTCCTTCTCGGCGGCGCTCGCCCGGCCGGTGATGAGGCCGACCGTGCGGGGGATGAAGGGCAGCGCTCGCTTGCGGTCGTCGTCGAAGAGCCCCTCGGCGGCCAGCCGCTGCTTGAGGATCTCGATCCGGGCGAGGAGGTCACCGACCCCCACGGGGCGGATCTGGCGGGCGTCGAGCGACAGGGTGCCGCGCTTGGTCCAGAACGACGGCTTGGCCTGCAGGACGACGCGAGCGCCCTCGACCATCGGGGTCCCCATGGCTGCGAGGGCGTGCACGGAGATGCTCACCGACAGCGACATGTCGACGTCCGGGTCGCGCAGGACGAGGTATGCGGTGTTGGCCCGCTTGTTGATCTGGACGACCTGGCCCTCGACCCACAGGGCCGACATCTTGTCGACGTAGTCGGCGATCTTCATGCTGAGCACCCGGACCGGCCAGGCCTGCTCGGCCGACGTGTCGGCGGCCTTCTCGGGCAGGGGGGCGGTGCTCACGGCTCGAGTATGCCGTCCCATCCCGACAGTGGCCCCGGCGTCGGCCCGGCGTCGGCGTCAGTCCCGGGACGCGGCCTCGCGCTCCTGCGTGGTGTAGGCCCGCATCGCCGCGGCCGGGTCGAGTGACCGGGCCCGGCGCAGGTCGCTGACCTTCGCCGAGCTCGCAGCCAGCACCTGCTCGACGTTGCCGCGCCCGTAGGTGACGGCGTGCTCCCCCCTCACACCGAGGGCGTGACCGACCTCGATGGCGTCCTGGTCGGCGCCCATGTAGAGGAACTGCCAGGCGTAGGAGGTGCTCTGCTGCTCCACCAGGGCCTTGACGGCCCGGTGGGTCCACTCGCGGCTGGCGTTCTCCAGGCCGTCGGTCATGATCGCCACGACGACGCTGCCCGGCCGCTCGTCCTCCGGGAGCGCGGCCAGGGCGGCGCCCGCCTCGGTGATCATCCGCCCCATGGCGTCGAGCAACGCCGTGCTCCCGCGCGGTTGCAGGCGCAACGGTCCGACATCGGCCACGGGCGTGTCGGCGAAGACGATCTCGTAGTGCTCGTCGAACTGGGCCAGCGTCACGCGGCACTCGCCGACTGCCGACCGCTGCTCCTCGATGAAGGCGGCGAACCCGCCCTCGGTGTCAGTCTTGATCGACTGCATCGACCCGCTGCGGTCGAGCAGGAAGAAGAGATGGGTCAGGTCGTGACGTGACATGGTCGTCCTCTCAGGTGGTGCGGCGCGGCTTGAACCGCAGCGGCTCGCTCGCCGCCCCGGTCCTGGCCGTGCCGCTCTCGTGGTCGTACCGGGCGCGTTGCACGCCCGCTGCGGTGACCCGACCGTCTTCGTTGGCATAGGCCCCCAGGGCGAGGGTCCGGGCCAGTCGGGGACCGACGGCGTTCTCCGACAGTCCGGCGCCCGCCCCGGCCGAGCGCAGTGACGCCCTGCCCGTCAGGACGGCCTGCGCCATCGACTCGTCGATGAGCCGGGTCAGTCGGTCGGCAGCCGCGCGCAGGTGCGGCAGGGCGCTCGCCGGCTCGACGCCGGAGGCGGCGTCGAGGTCGGCGTGGATCGCCCGGAGCTGGTTGTCCTCAGTGCTCGACATCGCTCGAGCATACCGCAGAAAGTGCGGTTACGCAGAAAGTGCGACGGGAGGCCCAGCATACGGGGGGATGAGGTGGCCCGTCTGGGCGCACGTACGATGAGGGCATGTCCCAGTCGTCCGAGGTCCAGCACAAGCGCGTGCTCCTGGCCGCCCCGCGCGGCTACTGCGCCGGCGTCGACCGGGCCGTCATCACCGTGGAGAAGGCGCTCGAGCTCTACGGCCCGCCGGTCTACGTGCGCAAGGAGATCGTCCACAACAGGCACGTCGTGACGACCCTGCAGAAGCGCGGGGCGATCTTCGTCGAGGAGACCGACGAGGTGCCCGAGGGAGCCACCGTGGTCTTCAGCGCCCACGGGGTCGCACCGGTCGTCCACGAGGAGGCAAGGGCACGCAGCCTGAAGACCATCGACGCGACCTGCCCCTTGGTGACGAAGGTCCACCGCGAGGCGGTCCGCTTCGCTGACGACGACTTCGACATCCTCCTCATCGGCCATGAGGGTCACGAGGAGGTCGTCGGCACCTCGGGTGAGGCACCCGAGCACATCACCATCGTCGACAACCCGGACGATGTCGCCAACGTCGAGGTCCGCAACCCGGAGAAGGTCGTCTGGCTCTCCCAGACGACGCTGTCGGTGGACGAGACGATGGAGACGGTGCGCCGACTGCGGGAGAAGTTCCCGCTGTTGCAGGACCCGCCGAGCGACGACATCTGTTATGCCACCCAGAACCGCCAGCTCGCCGTCAAGCAGATGGCCCAGGACTGCGACCTGATGATCGTCGTCGGGTCGCGCAACTCCTCGAACTCGGTGCGGCTCGTCGAGGTGGCCGTCGAGCACGGCGCTCGCGCGGGACACCTCGTCGACTACGCCGACGAGATCGACGAGGCCTGGCTCGAGGGGGTCGCCACCGTGGGGGTGACCTCGGGAGCAAGCGTGCCCGAGCTGCTGGTGAGGGACGTCCTCGCCTTCCTCGCCGAGCGGGGTTACGCCGACGTCGACACCGTCGTGGCGGCCGAGGAGTCGCTCCTCTTCAGCCTGCCCACCGAGCTGCGCCGTGACCTCAAGGCCCGTTCCGGGCAGGAGCCCGCCGAGCTCACGCACGATCCGTCGGGCCGGGCTGCCGAGTCCCTGCACTAGCGCGAGCCCGAGCCGGATCAGCCCGCGGCCAGAGGCGGTAGCCGAGGGCGACCAGTCCGTCGACGACCAGTCCGTCGACGACCAGCAGGGCCGTCCACCACCTCGCGGTGTCGAGGAACTCCCCGGTGCGCGAGGAATCCCCGACGGCAACCACCGCGAGCAGCATGAGGCCCACCCCGACCCCGTATGCCGTGAGGTGGCGCAGCCAGGCCCGGCTGTCGTATGCCGCGCGGCCGGCTCCGTGTCTCGGCTTCGGCGTCGGAGCTGGGCCGCCGGCAAACCGGTGCGCGAACCGCACGTCGGCCCGGCCGAGGAGGTGGTGCCCGAACCCCACCGAGCAGCCCAGGTAGACGCCGGCGAGGGTGTGCGCCACGGTGGGCCGTGCCGCCGCCGCGCAGGTCGAGGACCGTCGCAGTGAGCAGCACGAGGTCCACCAGCGAGGGCGCGGTGCCCGTGCGCCCGGTCGACGAGCTCCACGGTCTGCTCGACGGGCTCTCGCTGCATCTCGCCCTCTATCCGGGGAGACGAGCACGGCCAGAGTCCGTGCGGCGCTGCGCAGCCACCTCGAGAGGGTTGCGGCCGAGACCGCCCCCTGAGCGGTCGACCCGTCCGCTTCACAATGTGAGCAACATCAACTAGAAGTCTTGACAGGGGGGACCCAGCCCAGCACCCTGTTGCACAGGAAGAAGCCCACTGCGCAATGAGCAACAACTGTCATTGCCGCTACCGTTCCTCCGAAGGGTGACGACGTGGCGGAGCTCTACCTCGACGGCGAGTGGCAGGACCCCGTGGCCGGTGGCCGGCGGGAGATCCGTTGCCCCGCCGACGGCTCACTCGTTGCCACGCTCTCCGAGGGGACCCGGGCCGACACCGAGCGGGCGATCAGCGCTGCGCGACGTGCCTTCGACAACGGTCCCTGGCCGCGGACGCCCGAACGCGAGCGCGGCGCACTGCTGACCCGGGCGGCCGACCTGATGGTCCGGGACACGGCGGAGTACGCCCGGGCGGAGGCGCTCGACACCGGCAAGCGGCTCGTCGAGGCCGAGCTCGACATCGACGACGTGGTGCGTTGTCTCCGCCACTACGCCGGGATCGCCGGCACCGACGCCGGACGGGTCATCGACACCGGGGTCGCCGACGCCATCAGCGCGGTGGTGCACGAGCCGGTCGGGGTCTGCGGCCTCATCACCCCGTGGAACTACCCCCTGTTGCAGGTGTCCTGGAAGGTCGCCCCGGCCCTCGTGGCCGGCAACACCTTCATCCTCAAGCCGAGCGAGCTCACCCCGTCGACGGCCGTCCTGCTCATGCGCACGCTCGCGGAGGCGGGGCTCCCCCCGGGGGTCGCCAACCTCGTGCTCGGCACCGGCGCCGAGGTCGGCGCACCGTTGTCCGAGCACCCGGACGTCGACCTGGTGTCCTTCACCGGCGGCCTCGAGACCGGGCGCCAGATCATGGCGAGCGCGGCCCGGACCATCAAGAAGGTCGCCCTCGAGCTGGGGGGCAAGAACCCCAACATCATCTTTGCCGACGCGGACTTCGACGCGGCCGTGGACCACGCCCTCACCGCGGTCTTCCTCCACTCCGGCCAGGTCTGCTCGGCCGGGGCCCGGCTGGTCGTCCAGGAGGAGCTGCACGACCGCTTCGTCGACGAGGTCGTGCGCCGCGCGAAGGGGATCCGGCTCGGTGGCCCCTTCGACGAGCAGGCCGAGACCGGGACGTTGATCTCCCGGGCCCACCTGGACAAGGTCGCGGCATACGTCGAGGGTGGTCTGGCCGAGGGCGCTGTGCTGCGCTGCGGCGGGACGAGGGACACGGAGGGCGACCTCGCGAAGGGCTTCTTCTACCGACCGACCGTGCTCGACGACTGCCTCACGACGATGCGGGTCGTGCAGGAGGAGTCCTTCGGGCCGGTCCTCACGGTCGAGCGCTTCACCGACGAGGCGGACGCGGTCCGGATCGCCAACGACACCACCTTCGGCCTGGCCGGCGCGGTGTGGACCCAGGACGGCGGCAAGGCCCAGCGGGTGGCCGCGCTGCTGCGCCACGGGACGATCTGGATCAACGACTACCACCCCTACGTGCCGCAGGCCGAGTGGGGCGGGTTCAAGCAGTCGGGCGTGGGCCGGGAGCTCGGGCAGGCCGGGCTGCAGGAGTACCGCGAGACCAAGCACATCTGGCAGAACGTGCGGCCTCGAGCCGAGCACTGGTTCCACGCATGAGCACCGACACGGGCGTCGCGCCCGCGACCGAAGGAGATCGGGCCATGGCCGTGCACGCGACACCGGCGGTGGAGCCGGTCATCTCGGTCCGCAACCTCTGGAAGGTCTTCGGCGAGAAGGCGGACGGCGTGCCCGGGTCGACGGAGCTGTCCTCCCTCTCGCGCAAGGAGCTCAAGGAGGCGACCGGATGCGTCGCCGCGGTGTGCGACCTGAGCTTTGACGTCGCGCCCGGCGAGGTGTTCGTCGTCATGGGGCTCTCGGGGTCCGGCAAGTCGACGCTGGTCCGTTGTCTCACGCGGCTGATCGAGCCGACCGCGGGGGAGGTCGTCTTCCAGGGCGAGGACATCCTGAACTGCAACGAGAAGGCCCTGCGCGACCTGCGCCGGCAACGGATCTCGATGGTGTTCCAGCACTTCGGGCTGCTGCCTCACCGTCGCGTCGTCGACAACGTCGCCTACGGCCTCGAGATCCGCGGCACCGCCAAGGCCGAGCGGCTCAGGCGCGCCGCCGAGGTGATCGACCTCGTCGGGCTGACGGGATACGAGCACTCCTTCCCCGACCAGCTGTCCGGGGGGATGCAGCAGCGGGTCGGCCTGGCCCGCGCGCTCGCCGGGGACCCGGACGTCCTGCTCTTCGACGAGCCGTTCTCCGCGCTCGACCCGCTCATCCGGCGCGACATGCAGAACGAGGTCATCCGGCTGCACCACGAGGTCGGCAAGACGATGGTCTTCATCACGCACGATCTCTCCGAGGCGCTGAAGCTGGGCGACCGGATCCTCATCATGCGCGACGGCCGCCTGGTCCAGATCGGGACCGGCGCCGAGCTGGTCGGGGCCCCCGCGGACGACTACGTGCGCGACTTCGTGCGTGAGGTGCCCCGCTCCCACGTCCTGACGCTGCGGTGGATCATGCGTCCGGTCGCCGACGGTGACGACCTCGAGGGCCCGGAGTTCGGCCCGGACGTCATCGTGCGTGACGCCGTGCGAGCGGTGCTCGAGGCCGAACGCCCGATCAAGGTGGTCGCGGACGGCCGCCTGCTGGGCGTCGTCGGCAACGCCGAGATCCTCGCCGTGGTCGCCGGGTCATGACCACGGTCACGGCTGTCCGGGCCGGCATCCGGGTGAGCCGGGGTGTGCTCATCGCGGCGATCCTCGCCGTGTGGGTGGTGGGGTATGCCGTGCTCCGGGGTCGCGACACCCTCGCCCTGGCGACGTCGGACGTCACCGGACTGCACACCCGGCTCAACGACCTCAACGACTCCGTGGGCGCCAACCGCAACACCAACCCGCTGTTCCTCTACTTCTTCAACGAGATCCGGCTGGTGATCGACCAGCTCACGACCTTCATCTCGGGGCTCGTGGCGCAGCCGGCGTTCGGTCGGCCCGTCCCGCTCATCGGGTGGCTCGGCGTGATCGCGCTGCTCGGCTTCGGTGCCTGGGCCCTGGGCAACCTCAAGGTCGCCGCGCTGACCGTCGCCGGCTTCACCTTCATGGGCCTGCAGGGGCTGTGGCGCGAGAGCATGGACACCTTCTCGCTCACCCTGGCAGCGGTCCTCGTGGCGCTGCTGCTCGGTCTCCCCATCGGGATCTGGGCCGGGTTGTCCGACCGGGTCAACCGGCTCGTCACCCCCGTGCTGGACTTCATGCAGACGATGCCGACCTTCGTCTACCTGGCGCCGCTCACCCTCGTCTTCCTGATCGGACCGGCGTCGGCCGTCATCGCGACCCTGATCTACGCCGCGCCCCCGGTGATCAGGATCACCGCACACGGCATCCGGCAGGTGCCCGGGGAGACCCTCGAGGCCGCGGGCTCCCTCGGCGCCACCCGCCTGCAGATGCTGCGCAACGTCATGCTGCCGATGGCCAAGCGCACCATCGTCATCGGCATCAACCAGACGATC
This sequence comes from Lapillicoccus sp., assembly GCF_046595215.1. Taxonomy (NCBI): domain Bacteria; kingdom Bacillati; phylum Actinomycetota; class Actinomycetes; order Micrococcales; family Intrasporangiaceae; genus Lapillicoccus; species Lapillicoccus sp. The sequence goes on from NZ_JBKJPP010000126.1 coordinate 42,223, forward strand.
ATGGCGGCCCTGTCGATGGTCACCATCGCCGCCCTCATCGACGCGCCCGGGCTGGGCCAGGTCGTGCTGCGCTCGCTGCAGTCCCTCGACGTGGGACGCGCGTTCAACGCGGGACTGTCGATCGTCGTCATGGCCATCGTCTTCGACCGGGTCACCACTGCCGCCAGCGTCAGGGTGGAGACCGCCCGGCGCAGTGGCGGCACGCGCGCGGCCAGGGCGCGACGGATGGGCCTCATCGCGGGCGGCCTCGTGACGGCCGTCTGCGTCTACCTCGCCTACACCTTTGTCTGGGCGGCGGAGTTCCCGGCGGACGTCAACCTGGGTGCCCCGATCGCCCAGCTCGCGACGACGGTGACGAACTGGGTGCAGCTGAACCTGAGCGGGGTCACCAACGGCTTCAAGGACGTCACCACCAACGGGTTGCTCAACCCGCTGCAGAGCCTGCTGACCGAGTCCCCCTGGTGGCTCGTGAGCGCTGCGCTCATCGCCCTGGCCGCGGTGGCCGGGCGCGCCCGCGCCGCCCTGACGACCGCGGTGTGCCTGGCCCTGCTCATCGCCACGGGGCTGTGGTCGGACGCCATGGCGACCTTGGCCGCCACGCTGCTCGCGACGGTCCTCGTCATGGCGCTGGGCCTGGTCGTCGGCGTGTGGATGGGGCGCAGCCCGCGGGTCGACCGGGTGATCCGGCCGGTGCTCGACGCCGCCCAGACGATGCCGTCGTTCGTCTACCTCGTCCCGTTCGTGGCGCTCTTCGCCGCCAGCCGGTTCACGGGGATCGCGGCCGCGGTGGTCTATGCCTCACCGGTGGCGATCAAGATCATCGCCGACGGGATCGCCGCCGTGTCACCGACGACCATCGAGGCCGCCACCGCAGCCGGGTCCACCGCGTGGCAGATCATCACCAAGGTCCAGCTGCCGATGTCCCTGCGGACCCTCACGCTGGCCACCAACCAGGGACTCATCTACGTCCTGTCGATGGTCGTGGTCGGCGGGCTCGTCGGAGGGGGGGCGCTCGGCTACGACGTCGTGGCCGGCTTCCGCCAGAACGCCCTCTTCGGCAAGGGTCTCGCCGCCGGACTGGCGATCGTGCTCCTCGGGATCATGCTCGACCGGGTGACCCAGGCGGTGGCCCGGCGAGCCGACGCGCGGACCCACCACGGGCGCCTGTGAGCGCTCATCCGCCGCCCTGGCGCAGCCGGCCCCGAGACCCCCCGAACCCACCCCCGTCATCCGACCGAACCGACCGAACCGACCGAAAGGGCACCACACCATGAGACTCTCCAGGAACGGCAACAGCTCTCGACCCGTGACCGCACTCGTCGCGGCAGGCGTGGCCGTTGCGCTGGCCGCCTGCAGCGGTGCCAAGGTGGGCGAGACCGCCGCGGCTCCCGCATCCGGGGGTCCGTCCGGGGCCACCTGCGGCACGTTCAACCTGGCGGTCAACGCCTGGGTCGGCTATGAGGCCAACGCGGCCGTGATCGCCTACGTGGCGCAGAACAAGCTGGGCTGCAAGGTCGTCAAGAAGAACCTCGACGAGCAGGTGTCGTGGCAGGGCTTCGGCACGGGTGAGGTCGACGCCATCCTCGAGAACTGGGGACACGAGGACCTGGCGAAGAAGTACATCACCGAGCAGAAGGTGGCCCAGGATGCCGGACCGAGCGGCAACATCGGCGCGATCGGCTGGTACGTCACGCCGTCCCTGGCGGCCCAGTACCCCGACATCACGGACCACAACAACCTCAACAAGTACGCGTCGCTCTTCAAGACCTCCGAGTCCGGTGACCAGGGCCAGCTCCTCGACGGTGACCCCGGCTTCGTCACCAACGACGCCGCCCTGGTGAAGAACCTCAACCTCAACTACAAGGTGGTCTACTCCGGTTCGGAGGCGGCGCTGATCACCAGCTTCCGCCAGGCCGAGCAGACCAAGAAGCCGATGATCGGCTACTTCTACTCGCCGCAGTGGTTCCTCTCCGAGGTGCCGCTGGTCAAGGTCAAGCTCCCGGCCTACACCGCGGGGTGCGACGCGGACGCGGCCAAGGTGGCCTGCGACTACCCGGACTACACCCTCAACAAGGTCGTCTCGACGAAGTTCGCGACGTCCGGCAGCCCGGCATACGCGCTGGTCAAGAAGTTCACCTGGACCAACGAGGACCAGAACCTCGTCGCGAAGTACATCGCCCAGGACAAGATGTCCGACGAGGACGCTGCCAAGAAGTGGGTGGAGGCCAACCCTGCCAAGGTCGCGGCCTGGTTGTCCTGACCCGTGCGTGGCAGACGGTCCGGCAGGCCTTGACAGGGGCGGGGCGATCCTCCACGATCGTTGCGTAGAACGCATGATGTTGCGCCAGATGAGACGTTGGAGGTTGGTATGCCGGGTCCGCGCGTGGTCATCATCGGTGCCGGCGTGGTGGGTGCGGCGCTCGTCGACGAGCTGACCCTTCGCGGGTGGGACGACGTGACCATCCTCGAGCAGGGCGAGCTGCCCGCGCCCGGAGGCTCGACCAGCCACGCCCCGGGCCTCGTCTTCCAGGCCAGCGCGTCCAAGACGATGACCGAGCTGGCGCGCTACACCGTCGAGAAGCTCTGCAGCCTCGAGGTCGACGGGCAGCCGTGCTTCCTGCAGGTCGGTGGGCTCGAGGTCGCGACCACCCCCGAGCGGGTCGCGGAGCTGCACCGCAGGGCCGGCTGGCTGAGCGCGTGGGGCGTCGAGTCCCAGCTGCTCGACGCCGCCGAGACCGCCGCGAAGTACCCGCTGCTCGATCCCGCGGTCGTTCTCGGCGGGCTGTTCACCCCGACCGACGGCATCGCCAAGGCCGTCCGCGCCGTGGACGCGCAGACGCGGCGCGCGGCCGAGCGGGGCGCGACGGTCCTGGACCGGCACGAGGTCCTCGACATCACCGTCGTCGACGGCGCCGTTATCGGCGTCGTCACCGACCACGGCGACTTCCCCGCTGACGTCGTCGTCTGCTGCGCCGGCATCTGGGGCCCCGTCATTGCCGCCAAGGTGGGGATGACGCTGCCCCTCACCCCGCTCGGGCACCAGCTCGCCTGGACCTCGGCCGTGCCCGCGCTCGCCGGCCGCGACCGGGAGGCGGTCCTGCCGATCCTGCGCCACCAGGACCAGGACCTGTACTACCGCGAGCGGTTCGACGCCCTCGGCGTCGGCTACTACGGCCACCGTCCGATGCCGATCCGGGCGCAGGACATCGCCCGCACGAACGAGTGCGCGGGCATGCCCTCGGTGATGGAGTTCACCGAGGAGGACTTCGAGCAGGCCTGGGCCCAGACCCAGGTCCTGCTCCCCTCGACCCGCGACGCCAAGGTGGAGGAGGGCATCAACGGCCTCTTCTCCTTCACGACCGACAACATGCCGCTCATCGGGCAGTCGCCGCAGGTCTCGGGATTCTGGGTCGCCGAGGCCGTGTGGGTCACCCACTCGGCCGGGGTCGGCCGGGCGGTCGCCGAGCTGCTGGTGGACGGGCACTGCTCGAGCTTCGACCTGCACGAGTGCGACGTGAACCGGTTCGAGGCCCACCAGCTCTCACCCGACTACGTCCTCACCCGGGACTGCCAGAACTTCGTCGAGGTCTACGACATCCTCCACCCGCTGGAGCCGGCCGAGAGCCTGCGGCCGCTGCGCACCAGCCCGTTCCACCACCGCCAGCAGGAGCTCGGGGCCGTCTTCCTCGAGGCGTCCGGATGGGAGCGACCCCAGTGGTACGAGGCAAATGCGGGGCTCGTCGAAGGTCGCGACATCGCCACGCCGGACGGCTGGGCGGCGCAGCACTGGTCGCCGATCGTCGCCGCCGAGGCCCAGGTCACCCGCGAGGCGGTCGCCCTCTACGACATGACCGCCCTGAAGCGGATCGAGGTCACCGGACGCCACGCCGCGGCATACCTCAACTCGCTCGTCACCGGCAACGTCGACACGTCGGTCGGGTCCGTGACCTACTGCCTCCTGCTCGACGTCGACGGCGGGATCCGCAGTGACGTCACCGTCGCCCGTCTCGCGGCGGACCGCTTCCAGGTCGGCGCGAACGGCAACCTCGATCTCGACTGGTTCACCCGCCACCTTCCCGAGGCCGGCACCGTCCAGGTCCGCGACGCCACCCCGGGCACCTGCTGCATCGGCCTGTGGGGCCCTCGCGCCCGGGACGTCATCGCGCCCCTCACCGGGACCGACTTCAGCCACGAGGCGCTGAAGTACTTCCGCTCGACACCGGCCTTCATCGGCACCGTGCCCGTGACGGCGATGCGCCTGTCCTACGTCGGTGAGCTCGGTTGGGAGCTCTACACCAGCGCTGACCAGGGCGAGCGGCTGTGGGACCTGATCTGGGAGGCGGGGCAGCAGCATGGGGTCATCGCCGCCGGCCGCGGAGCCTTCTCGAGCCTGCGGCTGGAGAAGGGCTACCGCTCCTTCGGCGCCGACATGACCTTCGAGCACGAGCCCTACCAGGCCGGGCTCGGCTTCGCCGTGAAGCTCGACAAGGGCGACTTCATCGGGCGGGAGGCGCTGCTCGCCCGCAGGGACGCGAGCACGTCCGTGCTGACGTGCCTGACCCTCCCGGAGCCCGGCTCCCTCGTCATGGGCAAGGAGCCGGTCTACGCCGGCGACGCCTGCGTCGGCTACGTCACGAGCGCGGGCTACGGGTACACCATCGGCACGGGCATCGCGTATGCGTGGCTGCCGAGCGCGCTGTCCACGGCGGGCACCCATGTGCAGATCGGATACTTCGACCAGCGGATCGACGCCGTCGTCACGGCTGAGCCCCTGTTCGACCCCGGCATGACCAGGCTGCGCAGCTGATGGCTGCGGACACAAAGGCAGCCAACACCACGCCGCCTCGCCCGGCGGACGACGGCAACACCCCCGAGCACCCGGCCTTCCTCTGGCGCAACACCGAGCCCAAGAAGCACTATGACGCCATCATCATCGGCGGCGGCGGTCACGGCCTGGCCACGGCCTACTACCTCGCCAGGAACCACGGCATCACGAACGTCGCGGTCCTGGAGAAGGGCTGGCTCGCCGGCGGCAACATGGCCCGGAACACCACCATCATCCGCAGCAACTACCTCTGGGACGAGAGCGCCGGGATCTACGAGCACTCGCTCAAGCTGTGGGAGACCCTCGAGGAGGACCTCGACTATCCCATCCTCTTCAGCCAGCGCGGTGTGCTCAACCTGGCGCACTCCCTGCAGGACGTGCGGGACAGCGTCCGCCGGGTGAACGCCAACAGGCTCAACGGGATCGACGCCGAGTGGGTGGACGCGCGCCAGGTCAAGGAGCTCTGCCCGATCGTCAACATCTCCCAGGACGTGCGCTACCCGGTGCTCGGCGCGACCTACCAGCCCCGGGCCGGCATCGCGAAGCACGACTACGTCGCGTGGGGCTATGCCCGCGCCGCGGACGCGATGGGCGTCGACCTGATCCAGGACTGTGAGGTCACCGGCATCGACACCTCAGGGGGCCGCGTCACCGGCGTCCAGACCACCAGGGGCCGCATCCGGGGCGACACGGTGGCGCTGTGCGCGGCGGGCCACACCTCGGTGCTGGCCAAGATGGTCGACCTGGAGCTGCCGCTCCAGAGCCATCCGCTGCAGGCGCTGGTGTCGGAGCTCCTGGAGCCCGTGCACCCCACCGTGGTGATGTCCAACGCCGTCCACGTCTACGTCTCGCAGGCCCACAAGGGCGAGCTCGTCATGGGAGCGGGCATCGACGCCTACAACGGCTATGGCCAACGGGGTGCCTTCCACATCATCGAACGTCAGATGGCGGCGGCCCTGGAGCTGTTCCCCGTCTTCGCCCGGGCCCACCTGCTGCGGACCTGGGCCGGCATCGTCGACACGACACCAGACGCCTCCCCGATCGTCGGCCTCACGGACGTCGAGGGCCTCTACGTCAACTGCGGGTGGGGCACCGGGGGGTTCAAGGCCACCCCGGGCGTCGGGTGGTGTCTTGCCGACACCCTCGCCCACGGCAAGCCCCACGAGCTGATCGAGGCCTTCACCTTCCAGCGGTTCACGACCGGGGCGCTCGTCGACGAGCACGGCGCCGCCGCCGTGGCGCACTGATCACCAGGCACAGACCAGACCAAACCACAGACCGCAGAGCGCAGACCTGGAGTGAGTCGATGCAGCTGATCCCGTGCCCCTGGTGTGGGCCCCGCGACGAGGTGGAGTACCACTACGGAGGCCAGGCCCACGTGCCCTATCCCGAGGACCCGCAGGCCCTGGACGACGAGGAGTGGGCTCGCTACGTCTTCTTCCGCGACAACCCCAAGGGCGCCTTCGCCGAACGCTGGTGCCACTCGGCCGGGTGCCGTCGCTGGTTCAACGCGGTGCGGGACACCTCGACCCACCAGCTGCTGGCGATCTATCGCGTCGGCGACCCGAAGCCGGTCATCACGTGAGCACCCCGATGCGCACGGCTGCAGGGGGCCGGGTCGAGCGTGACGTCGAGCTGTCCTTCACCTTCGACGGGGTGACCCACACCGGGCACCAGGGGGACACGCTGGCCTCGGCCCTGCTCGCCAACGGGGTGCACGAGGTGTCGAGCAGCATCCGTCACGGTCGCCCGCGCGGGATCATGGCGGCCGGCGCCGAGGACCCCAATGCGTTGGTGCAGATGGAGGTTCCCTTCCCGGAGCCAATGCTCACGGCCACGACCATCGAGCTCTTCGACGGCCTCGTCGCCCGCGGTCTCCCCGGCAGGGGCCGGCTGGCCACCGAGCCGGACCCGGCCCGCTACGACGCGATGCACGCGCACTGCGACGTCCTCGTGGTCGGTGCCGGACCGGCCGGGCTGGCGGCTGCCCTCGTCGCCGCCCGCTCCGGCTCCCGAGTGGTGCTGCTGGACGACCAGCCCGAAGCGGGCGGCTCCCTCCTCGGCAGCGTCGACCTCATCGACGGACGTCCCGCGCTGGAGTGGGTCGCGCTGGCGCTGGCGGAGCTGGCCAGCCTCCCCGAGGTCCGCGTCCTGAGGCGGACCACCGCGTTCGGCTTCTATGACGACGGCTTCGTCCTGGCGATCGAGCGACGCACCGACCACCTGGGCCTCAGGGCCCCGGACCACGTTTCACGCCAACGGATCTGGCGGCTGCGTGCCCGCGAGGTCGTGCTGGCCACCGGGGCCCACGAGCGTCCGGTCGTGTTCACGGACAACGACCGCCCCGGCATCATGCTCGCCGGCAGCGCCCGCACCTACCTGCACCGCTTCGGCGTCCTCGTCGGAGAGCGCGCCGTGGTCTTCACCACCAACGACAGCGCCTACGGCGCCGCCGTGGAGCTGTCCGACGCGGGTGTGGAGGTGGCGGCCGTCGTCGACGCCCGACCCGTCGCGCCCACCCACTGGGTCCAGCAGTGCGAGCGGCGTGGCATCGAGGTGCGCGAGGGGCACGTGGTCACCGGCACGAGCGGCAACAGACGGGTCAGCCGGGCCCATGTCGCGCGCATGGTCGACGGCGCCCTCGGACCACGGACGGGGCTCGGCTGTGACGTGCTGCTCGTCTCCGGCGGGTGGAACCCGGCGGTCCACCTCTACAGCCAGGCCCGGGGACGACTGACCTACGATGACGCCATCGGCGCGTTCCTGCCCGGAGCGCAGGTCAGGGGAGTCGGTGTCGCGGGCGCCGCAGCAGGGCGGTTCAGCCTGGGGGAGTGCCTGGCCGACGGCGCCGACGCGGGCTCGCGGGCCCTGGCGGCCCTGGGGCTCGACACGCCGCAGTCGGGCACCGTCCACGAGACCGAGTCGGTCCCGCTCGAGGCGTCGCTGACCCTGTGGTCCGTGCCGGACCCGTCCGAGGTCGACCGGGGGGCGCGGCAGTTCGTCGACCTGCAGCGCGACGCCACGGTGGCCGACATCCTGCGCGCCACCAGCGCCGGGCTGCGCTCGGTGGAGCACGTGAAGCGCTACACCACCATCGGCACCGCCCACGACCAGGGCAAGACCTCGGGGATCATCACGTCCGGGATCGTCGCGGACCGCCTCGGGGTCGAGATCGGCGACCTGGGCACGACGACGTTCCGTCCGCCCTACACGCCGGTCTCGTTCGTGGCGCTCGCCGGCCGTGACCGGGGGCACCTGCACGACCCGGAGCGGGTCACCCCCCTGCACCGCTCGCACGAGGACGCGGGGGCCCTGTTCGAGGACGTCGGGCAGTGGAAGCGGCCGTGGTTCTTCCCGCTGACCGGAGAGGACCAAGAGACGGCCGTGCTGCGCGAGTGCGCAGCCGCCCGGCAGGGGGTGGCGATGATGGATGCCTCGACGCTGGGCAAGATCGAGGCGTCCGGCTCCGGTGCCGCAGAGTTCCTCGACCTCGTCTACACCAACCTCATGAGCAGCCTCAAGGTGGGCTCGGTGCGCTACGGCGTGATGTGTGGGGTGGACGGGATGGCCATCGACGACGGCACCGTCATGCGTCTCTCCGCGGACCGGTTCGTGCTCACGACGACGACCGGCAACGCGGCCACCGTCCTCGACTGGATGGAGGAGTGGCTGCAGACCGAGTGGCCCCACCTCGCCGTCCGGCTCACCAGCGTCACCGAGCAGTGGGCCACCGTGGCCCTCGTCGGGCCCCGGTCACGCGAGGTCCTGTCCCGGGTGGCGCCCGACCTGGCCGTCGAGAACGACGCGTTCCCGTTCATGACCTGGCGCGACGCGGTGGTGGCCGGGCTGGCGGCCCGCGTCTGCCGGATCAGCTTCTCGGGCGAGCTCGCCTTCGAGATCAACGTCAGCGGCTGGGACGCCGTGAGTCTCTGGGAGGCCCTGCACGTGGCGGGGTCGGACTTCGGCATCACCCCGTATGGCACGCAGGCCATGCACGTGCTGCGAGCGGAGAAGGGCTACCCGATCATCGGGCAGGACACCGACGGCACGGTGACCCCCCACGATCTCGGCATGGCATGGGTCGTCTCGAAGAAGAAGGCCGACTTCATCGGCAAGCGCTCCTTCGCCCGCGCCGACAACAACCGGCCCGACCGCAAGCACCTCGTCGGCCTGCTGCCCGTCCAGCGGGACGTGCTGCTGCCCGAGGGGTCGCAGCTGATCCAGACCGCCGAGCTGCCGGAGCCCCCCGTCCCGATGCTCGGCCACGTGACCTCCAGCTATCGCAGCGTTGCCCTCGAGGGGACCTTCGCGCTGGCCCTGGTCAAGGGGGGACGCGACCGGATCGGTGACACCCTCTACGTGCCGATGGGCGAGCAGGTGGTGGCCGTGACGGTCGCCGAACCCGTGCTCTACGACCCCGAGGGGACCCGCCGTGACGGCTGACACGAGGCGGCGGAGCCCGCTCGGGCACCGGGCCGCCGAGCTGGCCGCGAACCCGACCGGCGTGGGACTGCGTGAGGTGCCGTTCCTCACCCAGCTCGACCTGCGCGTTGACCCGGTCGGGCCCGCCGCCGGCGCCGTGGCGCAGCTCCTCGGGGCTCCCCTCCCGACGGAGCCGAACACCGCCGTCCGCTCGGGCGAGCTGACGACGATGTGGCTGGGACCGGACGAGTTCCTCGTGGTCGCCCCCGCCGATCCCACGGATGTGCGCGCCACGGGCTTCGCGACAGCTCTCGGGACCGACCTGCTCCACGCGGTCGAGGGCGAGAACGGCGCCGTCGTGGACGTCTCGGCGCACCGGACCACCATCGAGCTGTCCGGGGACCGGGTCCTCGACGTCCTCGCCAAGGGCTGCTCGCTGGACCTGCACCCGAGCGTCTTCACCGTCGGTCGGTGCGAGCAGGTCCTCCTGGGCCTGGCCCCGGTGCTGCTGCTCGCCCGCGGTGGCGAGCGCCCGGCATACCTCCTGCTCGTGCGGTCCTCGTTCGCGACCTACGTCGCCGACTGGCTGCTCGACGCGAGCCTGGAGTATGCCGGGAGCGACGACTGAGCGACGCCGCCCCTCAGGTGGTGCTCGGGGCCTGCCGCTGGTGGCGGTAGAACTCGACCTCGGCCGGGGGCAGCGGGGTCCTGCCGAGGATGAGGTCGGCGGCCTTCTCGGCCACCATCATCACGGGGGCGTAGATGTTGCCGTTCGTGACGTAGGGCATCACCGAGGCGTCGACGACCTTGAGGTTCTCCAGCCCGTGCACGCCCATCGTCAGTGGGTCGACGACGGACATCTCGTCGAGCCCCATCTTGAGGGTGCACGAGGGGTGCAGCGCGGTCTCGCCGTCCTTGCGCACCCAGTCCAGGATCTGCTCGTCGGTCTCGACCTCGGGACCGGGGGAGACCTCGCCGGCGTTGAACGGCTCGAAGGCCGGCTGGTTGAGGATGTGCCTGGCCACCCGCACCGACTCGACCCACTCCCGGCGGTCCTGGTCGGTGGAGAGGTAGTTGAAGCGCAGGAACGGGTGCTCCAGCGGGTCGTTGCTGCGGATCTTCACCGAGCCGATGGCGTCGGAGTACATCGGCCCGACGTGCACCTGATATCCCTCGCCGCCCTCGGGAGCGGACCCGTCGTAACGCACGGCGATCGGGAGGAAGTGGAACATGAGGTTGGGGTAGGTGACGTCCTCGTTGGAGCGCACGAACGCCCCACCCTCGAAGTGGTTCGTCGCGCCGGGACCGCGGCGCAGGAAGAGCCAGTTGGCCCCGATCCACGGCTTGTAGACGTGCTTGAGGTACTTCTGCATCGTCACCTTCTGCCTGCAGGCGTACTGGATGTAGACCTCGAGGTGGTCCTGCAGGTTCTCCCCGACACCGGGTAGGTCGTGCACCACGTCGATCCCGAGCGCCGTCAGCTCGCCCGCGTTGCCCACGCCCGACAGCTGGAGCAGCTGGGGGGAGTTGATCGCGCCGCCGCACAGCACCACGGTCCCGGCGCGGACCTGCTGGGTCGTGCCCCGGCGGCCGAGACCGCCGCGGCGGCTGCGGCGGTACTCCACGCCCACGGCGGCCTTACCCTCGAAGAGGATCTTCGTCGCCATGGCCCCGGTGAGCACGGTGAGGTTGGGACGGCCCATCACCGGGTGGAGATAGGCCCGGGCGGCCGAGAGCCGGCGGCCGCGTCGGATGTTGCGGTCGAAGGCGGCAAAGCCCTCCTGCCGGTAGCCGTTGACGTCGTCGGTGCGGGCATAGCCGGCCTGCTCCCCGGCCCGGAAGAACGCCCGGAACAACGGGTTCGTCGCGGGACCGCGCTCAAGTGCCAACGGGCCGTCGTGCCCGCGGAAGACGTCGTCCGCGTCGGAGGCGAGGCAGCTCTCCATCCGGTTGAAGTAGGGCAGGCAGTGGGCGTAGTCCCACGTCTGCATCCCCGGGTCGGCGGCCCAGCGCTCGTAGTCGAGCGGGTTGCCGCGCTGGAAGATCATCCCGTTGATGCTGCTCGACCCGCCCAGGACCTTGCCGCGGGCGTGATAGATCCGCCGGCCGTTCAGGTGGGGCTCGGGCTCGGAGCGGTACCTCCAGTCGTAGAACCGGCTGCCGATGGGGAAGGGCAGCGCCGCCGGCATGTGGATGAACACGTCCCAGAGGGAGTCGTTGCGGCCGGCTTCGAGGACGAGCACCGAGTGGGCCGGGTCCGCGGACAGCCGGTTCGCGAGGGCGCACCCGGCCGAGCCGCCGCCGACGATGACGAAGTCGTATGCCGTGGCCATCGGGGGCGAGGTCATGGGCTTCCTCCACACAGTCGGGCGCCGGGTGCGGGGCAGCACCCCCGGGGCACCAGTCTAGGGCGTCGTCCCAGATTGCGCACCAGGTCGCACGATCCGCAACAGAGCTCCGGATTGCTACAGTTGCGTCATGAGCAACAACCCGCCGAAGGCGCCGAGATCCGCAAAGACCGCGGACTCCGGCGGGGGCGTCCAGTCGGTCGACCGGGCCGTGAGCGTCCTGGAGATCCTGGCCCGGCGCGGCGGCGCCGGCGTCAGTGAGGTGGCGGCGGACATCGGTGTGCACAAGTCGACCGCCTTCCGCCTCCTGGGAGCCCTCGAGGCGCGTGGGCTGGTCGAGCAGAACCAGGAACGCGGCAAGTACCACCTGGGGTTCGGCATCCTGCGGCTGGCCAGCGCCATCCCGGGCCGCCTCGACCTCGTCCGGCAGGCCCGACCCGTCCTCGACGAGCTGGCGGCCGACTTCGACGAGACCGTCAACCTCGCGGTCATCCGCTCGCACTACGTCGTGAACGTCGACCAGGCCCAGGGTTTCGCGGCCGTGGCGGCCCAGAACTGGCTGGGCCAGCTGACGCCGCTGCACGCCACCTCGAGCGGGAAGGTGCTGCTGGCCCACCTCGAACGCCACGAGCGGGACGCCCTGCTGGACGCGGCCGGCACCGAGCGCTTCACCGAGCACACCATCACCGACCGCACCGAGCTCGCGTCCGCGCTGGACCGCGCGCTCACCGACGGCCTCGCCACGACGGTCGAGGAGTACGAGGCGGGGCTGAACGCCATGGCGGTGCCGGTCTGCGACCACACGGGCACGGTGGTGGGAGCGATCAGCGTGTCCGGTCCGGCCTACCGTCTCGACGAGGCCCGGATGAAGGACCTCGCGCAGCGGCTCATCGACGGCGGTCGGCAGATCAGCGACCGGATGGGCCACCTCACCTGAGCGAACGGCCCACGTCGCGGGCGGTCTCATGCTCTTCCCGCCATGGCCTGGACGGGGCATGTCGGCCCGTCCCGGTTGGGGAACAGGGACGAGACCGGTCACCACGCTATCGACCTCTCCCGGAGTGAAACGAGACCAAAGTCCCCACTCCGCACGGACGGACATACCTCTCAGGGGCGTGGCGTCGAGCGGACGGCGTCCCCACCGACCTGCTGGTGCACCCAGTCGTGGAACTTGGCGATGTGGTGCTCACTCGGCACGAGCACGCCGCCGTCGCGGTAGAGGCGCGAACTCATCGACGGCTGGCACCGCTCGCAGGCGTCGAAGTCCTGCTGGTTGACCCGGTCGAAGAGCTGGACCGATGCCGTGAGGTCGACGCCGCTCTCGACGACCCCGGGCAGGAAGAGCCAGTCGCACTCGACGACGGTGCGGTCCGGCGCCAGGGGATACATGCGGTGGAAGATGACGTGGTCAGGGACGAGGTTGATGAAGACCTGCGGCTTGACCGTGACCGCGAAGTAGCGTCGGTCCTGCCCGTCATCGACCGTCGGGATCGCCTCGACGCCGGGGGAGCCGTCGATGGTGAAGCCCTGGATGTCCTCACCGAACTGCGCCCCGTGACCCACGAAGTACTGCGCCGCGTAGCCGTCCGCGAACTCGGGCAGGACCTCGGTCAGCTCGGGGTGGATGGTGGCGCAGTGGTAGCACTCCATGAAGTTCTCGACGATGAGCTTCCAGTTCGCCCCGACGTCGTAGCTGATCCGGCGGCCGACCCGCAGGTCCTCGACGCCGTAGCGCTCGAGGGCGCCGAGGTCGCCGAGCCGCTCGACGACCTCCTGCAGGACGGTCGACTCGAACGACGGCGGGTCGCTGGCCAGGCACACCCACACGTAGCCGAGCCACTCCCGCACGGCGATCGGCGCCAGGCCGTACTGGACCCGGTCGATGTCGGGCATCTTGGTGAGGTTCGGGGCGGCGATGAGCTTGCCGTCGAAGTCGTAGGTCCACGCGTGGTACGGGCACTGGAACGAGCGCTGGGCCTGCCCCGACTCCTCCGTGCACAGCCGGGCGCCCCGGTGCCGACAGACGTTGAAGTAGGCCCTCGGCTCGCCTCCGCGGTTGCGCGTCAGCAGCACGCTCTCGCGCCCGACGGTCACCGTCCTGAAGGACCCGGGGCCGGTCAGCTCGCTGGCACGGGCCGCACAGAACCACATCTTCTCGAAGATGTGCTCCTGCTCGGCCGCGAAGAACCCCGCGTCGGTGTAGTCCCTGCCGGGCAGGGTGGGGATGAGGCTCGCGGGCGTTTCGATGAGGGTCACGGACGCTCCTGGGAGGGGGACGACAGCTGCGGGTGGGTGACGACGGGACGCTGCAGAGCAGGTATGCCGGGCAGCTGGCGCCGCCACCGGCTGAACTGGCGCACCTGGTTCACGCCGAGGACGGCGACGAGCTCGCCCTCGGTGCGGTAGGTCGCGAGGAAGCTGCGCTCGGCGGGGTCGCCGATCTCGATCGTGACCGCCTCGGAGCCTTGAGCCGACCCGGCGAACTGGATGCAGGCGTCGTACTGGTCGGACCAGAAGTAGGGCGGGCGGGTGCTGGCGCCCGTGCTGCTTCCGGAGAGCAGGCTTGCCACCGCGACCTTGGGTCGCTCCAGCGCCTCGGTCCAGTGCTCCACGCGACGGCGGCGGCCCGATGCGCCCTCGAGCCACGCCGCGCAGTCGCCGACCGCGACGATGCCGGGCCGGTTGGTCAGGCCGCCGGCGTCGCAGAGGATGCCGTCGCCGAGCTCGAGGCCGGAGCCCTCGAGCCACTCGATGTTGGGCACTGCGCCGATCCCGATGAGGACGACGTCGGCAGGCAGCAGCCGACCGTCGGCGAGCTCCACGCCGTCGACCCGGCCGGTGCCAGTGAGCCGGCGCACCCCGGCCCCGCAGACCAGGGTGACGCCGTGGTCGGTGTGCAGCTGCGCGACCACCGACCCCATCTCGACGCCGAGGGGGCCGGAGAGCGGGGTGGGCATGGCCTCGACGACGGTGACCTCGAGGCCGAGTGACCGCGCGGTGGACGCCGTCTCGGCCCCGATGAACCCGGCGCCGACGACGACCAGTCGCCGTCCGGGGAGCAGCTCCTGTCGCAGGGCGAGGGCGTCGTCGAGGCTGCGGAGGGTGTGCACGCCGGCCAGGCCGGTCGCGTCGGCCACGCCGGCCGCGTCGGGGAGGGTCCTCGCACGGGCACCAGTCGCGACGACGATGCCGTCCGCTGTGAGCTCGGACCCGTCGGAGAGGGTCAGCGTGCGGGTGCCCGCGTCGAGGCTGGTGGCCCGCAGCCCGAGCAGCCACCGCGCGTCGAGGTCGTCGTCCTCGTCCTCGAGCGCCAGGTCGGCGACGTCCACACGGCCGGCGAGGAAGGCCTTGGACAACGGTGGCCGGTCATAGGGGCGGTGGGGCTCGTCACCGACGAGGACCAGCTCACCGGCGAACCCCTGGGCGCGCAGGGCGCGCGCCGCCGAGAGGCCGGCCAAGGAGGCGCCGACGACGACGACGCGCTGCATCAGCGGGGGCCTGCGCCGCGGGGGACGATCGCCTGGGCCCGACCCGTCGCCGCCAGGCCCGGCGGCAGGTTGGGCTCCTCGGTGGACAGCTCGACATAGATCTGGTCGCCGTCGACGACGACCCGGTGAGTGCGCACCGCACGCTTGGCTGGAGGGGCGTCCACCCGCCCGGTGCGCAGGTCGAACCTCGACGCGTGCAGGGGGCACTCGACCGCGCACCCCTCGAGCCAGCCGTCGGCCAGCGATGCGTCCTGGTGGGTGCAGGTGTCGTCGATGGCGAACAGCTCGCCCTCCTCGGTGTGGAACACGGCGATGGGAGGCGTGATGACGACCCGGAGCGCAGCACCGGGCAACAGTGCCGCAAGGGGGCAGACCAACAACATCTCAGGGATCACCTCGGTGCATATGACACAACTAGGAGCGCACTACGCAACAGGATCGGCCATGGCGGAGGGAGGTGTCAAGCGGACGCGTCACCCGTCTCGCGCTCGCGGCGGTGTCGGTGGCGGCCGGTGTCGGTCCCCGGTGCCACGGTGGGCCCATGGACCTCCTCATCGGGCTCGGCGGACTGGCTCTCGGCGTCATGCTGGCCACGCTCATCCTGCACTCGCGGTATGCCGTGCCGCTCGCCACCGCGACGGCGGAGCGCGACTTCCTGCGCGAGCGCGTCGTCGACCTCGAGGCCACGGTGAGTGCCGACTCGGAGACGGCCCAGATGATCGCGCCGCTGCGCTCGAGCCTCGAGCGGGTCGAGAGGCAGGTCCACGACCTCGAGCGGGAGCGGGTGGCCCAGTTCTCGACGGTGGCCGCCGAGCTGACCCGGGTGCGGTCCTCGACTGCCGAGCTGCGCTCCCAGACCGCGTCCCTGGTGGGGTCGCTCAACGCGTCCACGGTGCGGGGATCATGGGGTGAGGTGCAGCTGAGCCGGGTGCTCGAGCACTCGGGGATGCTCTCGCGGTGCGACTTTGACGAGCAGGTGAGCGCGACGACCGCCGACGGGGGCACCGTGCGGCCCGACGTCGTGGTCCACCTCCCCGGTGGCAAGGACCTCGTCATCGACGCCAAGGTCCCGATGACCGCCTTCCTCCGCGCGCAGGCGGACGGGCTGACCACCCAGGAGCGCGGCGACCAGCTGGTGGCCCATGCCAAAGCCCTGCGGTCGCACGTCGACGCCCTGGCGGCCAAGGCCTACTGGAGCGCGCTGCCGCTGACCCCCGAGATGGTGGTCTGCTTCGTTCCGGGCGACGCGATCCTCACCGCGGCCCTGGCCCACGACCCAGACCTGCACGAGCACGCGATGCGCCGGCGCGTCGTCCTCGCCTCGCCGGCCACGCTCCTGGCGCTGCTCCGCACGGTCGCGTTCACCTGGCAGCAGGAGGCGCTCGCGAGCAACGCCCGCGAGCTGCTCGAGGTGGGCCGCGAGCTCTACGAACGCCTCAGCGGGCTCGGGCAGCATGCCAGCCGGATGGGGTCAGCGCTGCAGCGCTCGGTCGAGGCCTACAATGGCTTCATCGGCTCCCTCGAAGCCCGGGTGCTGGTCACCGCCCGCCGGATGCACGAGCTCGGGGTCGTCGAGCGCCCGCTCGAGCCGCTCCACCCCGTGACGACGCCCAGCAGGCCCCTGACCGCGGTGGAGCTGCTCGAGGCCCTGGAGCCCGAGGTGGCGCGCCCTGAGCTCGATCTGGAGTCAACAGCCGACGAGCCGGCCACCCTGCGAGCCGAGCGTCAGGCCTGAACGAGCGCTGCTTCGGACAGTCGAGCCCTCTTGACCCGCCCCAGCCACTCCGCCACTCTGGTGCACACCACCCACTGTGTTGTGTCATACGCACCGTGTTGTGTCATACGCACCAAGGAGACGGCATGGCCCCGCGCCCGGCTTCTGGCCAGGAGTTCATCCTGACGCTGTCCTGCCCGGACACCCCCGGCCTCGTCTACGCCGTGAGCAGCTTCCTTGTCCAGCAGTCCGCCAACATCCGGCAGAGCCAGCAGTTCGACGACCCGCTGACCAGCCGGTTCTTCATGCGGGTGCAGTTCAGCCTCTCCGGCGGGGACCACGAGCGCCTGGGCGAGGCCTTCGCCCGGGTCGCCGACGCGTTCCAGATGGAGTGGCAGCTCGACGACGCCGCGACGCCCACCCGGGTGCTGCTGCTGGTCTCCCGGTTCGGCCACTGCCTCAACGACCTGCTCTTCCGGGCCAGCATCGGCGCCCTCAACGTCGAGGTCGCGGGCGTCATGTCCAACCACCGCGACTTCGAGGCCCTGACCGAGGCCCACGGCGTGCCGTTCCACCACGTGCCCGTGACGGCGGAGACCAAGGGCGAGTCCGAACGCCGTCTCCTCGAGCTGGTCGACGTGCTGTCCGTTGACCTCGTCGTCCTCGCGCGCTACATGCAGGTGCTGTCCAACGACCTCTGTCACAAGCTCGAGGGTCGGGCGATCAACATCCACCACTCGTTCCTGCCGAGCTTCAAGGGCGCCAAGCCGTACCACCAGGCCCACGCCCGTGGCGTCAAGCTGATCGGGGCGACGGCACACTACGTGACGCCGGACCTCGACGAGGGCCCGATCATCGAGCAGGACGTGGCCCGGTGCGAGCACTCCCTCTCCCCCGACGAGATGGTCGCTGCCGGGCGCGACGTCGAGGTCCAGGTCCTGGCCCGCGCACTGACCTGGCACACCGAGCGACGCGTGCTGCTCGACAACAACAGGACCATCATCTTCCGCTGAGACCGGGCCCTGAGACGGCTCCTGAGCGGCCGCTGAGGCCGCCCTCGGGCCCGTGGCGACGATCGGTCCCGAGCCTCTGGTAGACCTTCCGTCATGACCTCCGAGTTCGATCTGGCCATGGACCTGGCGCCCCGGACGGCGGGCGCAGGCTGCGCGTCATTCACCGGCCGCTTCACGCACGAGTGGATGATCGGCAACGCCGTCAACGGCGGTGTCGTCATGTCGCTGGCCACGACGGCCCTGCAGCGCCAGCTCGCCGGATCAGGCGGCCACCAGGACCTGCTCGCCTTCAGCGGCTACTTCCTCACCCCGTCGGCCCCGGGAGAGGTCGTCGTCGAGACCACAGTGCTGCGCAGCGGGCGCACCCTCTCGACCGGCCAGATGTCGGTGAGCCAGACGGGACCCGACGCCCAGCCCGTCGAACGGTTGCGTGCGCTCGCCAGCTTCGGCGATCTCGACGCGTCCGCCGAGGTCCTGCGGTCGGCCGCACCGCCCCTGATGGCTCCGCCGGAGCAGTGCCTCGCCACCGAGCAGCTGCCCCCGTCGTTCCTCAACGCCACGTCCCTGCTCGAGCGTCTCGACCTGCGCATCGACCCGGCTACGGCCGGCTGGGCCAGCGGGAAGCCGTCGGGCAAGGGCGAGATGCGCGGCTGGCTCCGGCTGAGGGATGGGCGCGCGCCCGACCCGACCGTGCTCCTCTTCGCCCTCGACGCCCTGCCACCGGTGGCATTCGACCTCGGCATCCTCGGGTGGGCACCCACCCTCGAGTTCACCGGGCACGTGCGGGGCCGGCCTGCGTCGGGGTGGCTCCAGGTGGCGCTCACGAGCGAGAACCTCACCCGGGGTCTGATGGAGGAGGACGCCCGGATCTGGGACAGCACCGGTCGGCTCGTCGCACAGTCACGGCAGCTCTGCGGCGTCCGGATCCCCGCCACCTCATAGCCGCCCGGCGGACCTCATTGCGAGTGAGGGGACCAAGGACCCGGGGACCTTCTCCCGCAGTGCCTAGGGTGGGCTCGACACGAGGATCCGTGAGCGGGAGGACATCGTCATGACGAGGCAGCGCTGGGCCGACCTGACGGGCCCTCGACGGGGCGTGCTCATTGCGGCCACCGTGGCCCAGGTGGGTCTCCAGGGAGCGACCCTCTGGGACCTGCACCGGCGCCCCGCCGACTTCGTCCGCGGTCCCAAGGCGATGTGGGCGGCCCTGTCATTCGTCAACTTCGCGGGTCCGTTGGCCTACGCCGTCCTCGGTCGACAGGGTGATCCCGCGTGCATCGAGCCGATCCTCTACGACCTCTCCTGACCCGGTGGCGGCCCGGCAGCGGTCCCCCGGCAGCCCGGCATACCCCGTCGTGGTCGGCCACTGCGGTGATCGCAACTAGGATCTTGGACCCGTGGCCCTCAGCATCGGAATCGTCGGACTGCCCAACGTCGGCAAGTCCACCCTCTTCAACGCCCTGACCAAGAACAATGTCCTCGCGGCGAACTATCCGTTCGCGACGATCGAGCCCAACATCGGGGTCGTCGCGCTGCCGGACAGCCGGCTCGCGACGCTCTCCGAGATCTTCGCCAGCGAGAAGATCCTCCCGGCGACGGTGTCATTCGTCGACATCGCGGGGATCGTCCGCGGCGCGTCGGTGGGGGAGGGGCTCGGCAACAAGTTCCTCGCCACGATCCGCGAGGCCGACGCGATCTGCCAGGTGATCCGGGCCTTCGAGGACGACGACGTCGTGCACGTCGATGGCAAGGTCTCGCCGGAGAGCGACATCGAGACGATCAACACCGAGCTGTGCCTGGCTGATCTGCAGACCCTCGAAAGGGCGATCCCAAGGCTGGAGAAGGACGCTCGCGTCCAGAAGGACAAGAAGGCCGCCCTCGACAATGCCCTGGCCGCGCAGCAGGTCCTCGAGGCCGGCGACACCCTGTATGCCGCGGGCGCGGCGGCAGGTGTCGATCTGGACCAGGCGCGCGGGCTGGGCCTGCTGACGACCAAGCCCTTCATCTACGTCTTCAACCTCGACGAGGACCAGCTGACCGACGCGGCCCTCAAGACCCGGTTGACCGAGCTCGTGGCCCCCGCCGACTGTGTCTTCCTGGACGCCAAGCTCGAGATGGACCTCGCCGAGCTCGACGCCGACGAGGCGCTCGAGCTGCTCCAGTCGGTCGGCGCGGAGGAGTCGGGGATGGACCAGCTGGCCCGGGTCGGGTTCCACACCCTGGGGCTGCAGACCTACCTCACCGCCGGGCCCAAGGAGACGCGCGCCTGGACGATCGGCAAGGGGTGGACCGCGCCGATGGCGGCGGGTGTCATCCACACCGACTTCCAGCGCGGCTTCATCAAGGCCGAGGTCGTCTCGTTCGACGACCTGGTCGCAGCCGGGTCGATGAGCGCGGCGAAGGCGGCCGGCAGGGTGCGCATCGAGGGCAAGGACTATGTGATGTCCGACGGCGACGTGGTCGAATTCCGCTTCAACGTGTGACGTGGGCGTGTGCCCGCAGGTCAAAGACCTGTGGTTCGTGGGGTGGCGCGGTATTGGCTCGCCGTTTCGAACATCAGACAGGCGGTCGCCTCCCGTGTTCGGTCCTCCGCGTTCGGTGATCAGGTGTTGAGGCAAAGTAGTGCCGAAGGTGGCAGAGCCCCGGCAGAGTGACGGCGTTGGATGCAGCCGATGAACTGTGGCTGGCGAACGGAGGGTGCCGCCAGCTCGGGGACACCGAAAAGCCCGGCCCCACCGGGGCCGGGCGCTGTGACGGTTAACGTACCTCAACGGGCCAGCCGTCCAAGTTTTCGATGCACCCTTTGACGTGGGGCTGCGATCCAACTTTCCCACTCGTCAACAAGGAGGCGGATCCCTTTGGCCTGATACCGGCCCAAAGGGACCATGTGGCATGGCCCGAACGGTTGACCCGTTCGCCTGCGCGTCGGCCGTCGACGGACCTATGGTCAGGGTTCCCCGAGCCGAGATCTGTCAGGTCCACCATGCCGCCGCCCACCCGCCGCACCACGGTCATCACCGCCCTGGTGGCCGTGGTCGTGATCGGTCTTCCCATGGGCAGCTGGGCGACCACCCGGATCCACCAAGAGCCGGCTCCCTCTCGCACCAGCGCCTCCTCGCCGCCACCGCCCACGGCCCCATTGCCTACGGCCCCATCACCCTCAGCCTCCGGGGCGGCCCTCGCGGCGCTGGCCCTACTCGAGGTCAAGGGCCGGGCGCCCCGGACCGGATACACCCGTGACGCCTTCGGGCAGGCCTGGCTCGACGTCGATCGCAACGGCTGCGACACCCGCAACGACGTCCTGCGGCGTGACCTCGTCGACCTCATCCTCAAGGCAGGCACCAACGGGTGCCTCGTCCTCCGCGGGACGCTCCATGACCCCTACACCGGCGCCACCATCGCGTTCCTGCGCGGCCCGACGAGCTCGACGGCCGTCCAGATCGACCACGTGGTCGCGCTCGCCGACGCCTGGCAGAAGGGCGCTCAGCAGTGGACGCCCCAACAGCGCGCCGCCTTCGCCAACGACCCTCTCAACCTCCTCGCCGTCGACGGCCCGGCCAACCTGCGCAAGGGCGACGGTGACGCGGCGACCTGGCTGCCGCCCGCCACGGCATACCGGTGCTCGTATGCCGCACGGCAGGTGGCCGTGAAGGCCACTCACCGGCTGTGGGTCACTGCGCCCGAGCGCGACGCTTTGGCGCGCCTGCTCGGCAGCTGCCCGGGGGAGCCGCTGCCGACCGCAGGGGCGTTCGTCCTCGGCGGTGGCTCCGAGGCGGCGGTCGACCCGCCGGCAGCGTCGGGTCCGACGACGACCTCGGCGCCGCCATCGAGCGCTCCAGTGCCCCTGATGCCCAAGCCGGCCAGTGGCGACGACCCCCGGTTCGCCACCTGCAGGGCCGCGAAGGCAGGGGGTTTCGGTCCGTATCGGCAGGGCAGCGACCCGGAGTACGGCTGGTACCGGGACGCCGACCGCGACGGCATCGTGTGCGAGTAGGTCCGGACCACACTGCTGCGCAGGAAATCGGTGCTAGAACGGCGGGGACACGGGCTCTTCGTTGCCCACATCCCCCGAAGGAGCGCGAGATGAGCGGTTCCGACTTCAGCTGCAGCATGGTCAGCACGCCCCGTCTGGCCATGAACGTCTGGACATCCGGCCCCGACGACGGGCGGCCCGTCCTGCTCGTCCACGGCAACCTGGTCACCGGTGGCTTCTGGAGGTACGTTGCCGAGCTGCTCCCCGACGACGTCCGCGTCATTGCTCCGGACCTGCGGGGCTTCGGCCGCACCGAGGCCAAGCCGATCGACTCGACCAGAGGTCTCGGCGACATGGTCGACGACGTGCACGGGCTCCTCCAGGTCCTCGGCCTCACGAGGCGCGAGGACCTCGTCGCCTCGGGATGGTCGATGGGCGGCGGAGTCCTCGAGCAGTACGTCCTGGACCACCCGGGAGACCTCGCGAGCATCGTCCTCGTCGCGCCGCTGTCGCCGTACGGCTTCGGCGGGACGAAAGGTCCTGACGGCGAGGCGTGTTCGGACGACTTCGCCGGGACCGGCGGGGGAGGCGCGGCGCCGGCGTTCGTCCAGCGACTCCGCGACAAGGACACGTCGGCCGACGACCCGAGCAGCAGCCCGCGCGTCATCCTCCGGACCTTCTTCGGGGCCGGCGCCAACGTGGCGAACGTCGACGAGGACTTCCTCGTCGACGAGTTCCTGCGGACCGTCGTCGGCGACGACTTCTACCCCGGCACGACGACGAGCTCGGCGAACTGGCCGAGCATCGCCCCGGGCGACCGTGGAGTTCTCAATGCCATGTCTCCCAAGCATTTCGATGCCTCGGGCATCGTCGACGTCGATGACAAACCAGCGATCACCTGGCTCCGTGCGGGCAAGGACCAGGTGATCTCCGACACGTCGATGTTCGACTTCGGCACCCTCGGCAGGCTCGGCGCCGTGCCCGGCTGGCCGGGCGACGACGTCCTGCCGCCGCAACCGATGAACGTCCAGATCCGCGCGGTGCTCGACCGGTATGCCGCGAACGGAGGAACAGTGTGCGAGGTCGGCCTCGAGGACATCGCCCACGGCATCCCGCTCGAGGCTCCGCAGGCTGTTGCCGACGCGATCGTGGCGCAGCTGGGTCGCTGACCCGGCTGACCCGGCTGACCCGGCTGACGGGACAAGCGTCTCACCACGTGGCCCACCGCCTAGCATGGGCGAGGTGTCTCAGGAGCCCGTCACCCCCCCAACCCTCGTCGGCCGCTCGTTCGTGCGGGAGCTCGACTTCACCCCACAGGAGTGGCGCCACCTCGTCGACCTCACGCGCGAGCTCAAGACGGCCCGGCGTGAGCGGCGCGAGGAGCAGCACCTCGTGGGGCGCACCATCGCGCTGATCTTCGAGAAGACCTCGACGCGCACCCGCTGCGCGTTCGAGGTGGCCGCCTATGACCAGGGTGCCCATGTCACCTACCTCGAGCCGACCGGCAGCCAGATCGGGCACAAGGAGTCGATCAAGGACACGGCGCGGGTGCTCGGCCGGTTCTATGACGGGATCGAGTACCGCGGTGACGCGCACTCCACCGTCGAGACCCTGGCGCAGTATGCCGGGGTGCCGGTCTTCAACGGCCTCACCGACGACTGGCACCCGACCCAGGCCCTCTGCGACGCCGTGACGATGCTCGAGCACTCGCCGAAGCCGGCCGCGGAGATCTCCTACGCCTACGTCGGCGACGCGCGCTTCAACATGGGCAACTCACTGCTCGCGCTCGGCGCACTGATGGGGATGGACGTGCGCATCGTGGCACCCCGGCCACTCTGGCCGCGCGAGGACGTGGTCGCCGCCGCACAGGAGGTGGCGGCCGTCACAGGTGCGCGGCTCACGGTCACCGACGACCTCGCGAGCGGGGTGGCGGGCGTCGACTTCGTGCACACCGACGTGTGGGTCTCGATGGGCGAGCCCAAGGAGGTCTGGGCGGCGCGGATCGCGCAGCTGCTGCCCTATCAGGTCAACGCCGCTCTCCTCGCCCTGACCGGGAACCCCGATGTGAAGTTCATGCACTGCCTCCCGGCCTACCACGACCTCGGGACCCAGATCGGGCGCGACGTGCACGCGGCACACGGTCTGGCGGCCCTCGAGGTCACCGACGAGGTCTTCGAGTCGGCCGCGTCGATCGTCTTCGACCAGGCCGAGAACCGGATGCACACCATCAAGGCCGTGCTCGTGGCGACCCTGGCGGGCTCGGGCTCCGGCTCTGGGCCGGGGGAGACGCGGCGCGCCGACGACTGATCCGCCCCCACGCGGCGCGCTGGATCAGCAGCGTGACGACGCCCGAGATCGTCATGCCGGCGATGTTGACGAGCAGCTGCAGGCCTGAGCCCTGGATCTCCTGCGGCACCCACACGGCCAGGGCCAGCGCGAGGTTGCCCGCTGCGGGGACGGTCGTGACGGAGATGAAGACACCGACCAGGGCCGAGGACTTGCCCGTCGTCATCGACAGGACACCCGCCATACCCGCGAGCAGCGCGACGACGAACGACCAGCGGTCGGGGTGCCAGATGAACCCGGTCATCGGGCGGTCCTGCGCCACCATCTCCGTGGTGACCCAGCCGGCCGCACGGGCCACGACTGCCAGCAGCCCGACGACGAGGATGGACAGGGCAAAGGTCCACACCAGGACGAACGCCGAGCGCCTGACGATCTCCCAGCGGCGCAGCACGATCCCGATGCAGATCGCCGCCACGAGGCTGAACTCCGGCCCGACGACCATCGCACCGATGACGAGGACCACGGAGTCGGTGACGACCGCGATCGACGCGAGCGCGACCGCGAGGCAGAGGAACACGTGGAAGGAGATGGACGGCCTGGCCGCCTCCCAGGCCTGCTCCTCGACGACGTGCCAGATGACGCCGTCGTCCGGGCTGCCGGGCGCGGCCCGCTCCGCCGCGCGGGCGGCCCGGGAGGGCGCGGCGTCGAGCTGACTGACGCTGATGGCACCGCGCTCGCCGATGCCGATGTCGGCGAGCGAAGAGAGCACCTCGGCCGCGCCCTCCCGGGCCACGTCGGCGAAGATCGCGTGCCCCTGCGGCTCGACCGCACCATCGCGGATGATGACGAGGTTGCAGACCCGGGGGTCCCCCCGCAGCAGGCGCTCGGTCACCTCGGTGAGGTCCGGTGGGACGGCGAGGCGCAGGGTGACGAGCACGGGACGACGCTACCCGGGCCGCGCCCCGGCTGGAGTGAGGTGCGGGTGCGGCGCGGGTTGGCGAACGCGTGGGAGGCGGGGGTGGACCGTCCCGATGTCAGAGGGCGAGGCCGACGAGGGATCCGATGCCGTAGGTGACGGCCATCGCCAGCGTCCCACCGATGACGTTGCGTGCCACCTGCCGGCCCGGGCCCATCCCGCCGAGGCGCGCGCTGATCACGCCGGTGAGGACCAGCGCGAAGATGACGGCGGCGCCGATGACCGGCACGTGCCAGTTGGGCGAGGAGATCAGGACGGCGAGCAGCGGCAGCAGGGCGCCGACGAAGAACGCCAGCGCCGATGCACCTGCCGCGTGCCACGGGCTGGTGAGGTTGTCCGGGTCGATCTGCAGCTCGACCTCCGCGTGCGCGCCCAGGGCGTCGTGCGCGGTGAGCTGCACGGCGACCTGGTGGGCCAGATCGGCGTCGAGGCCCTTGCCCGCGTAGATCGAGGTGAGCTCGCTCAGCTCCTCGTCGGGGGTCTCGGCCAGCTCGCGGCGCTCCTTCTCCAACAGGGCCTTCTCGGTGTCGCGCTGGGTGCTGACGGAGACGTACTCACCGACGCCCATGCTCAGGGCCCCCGCGACGAGCGCCGCGATGCCGGCGGTGAGGATCGGGGCCCGGGCGGTCGTGGCGCCCGCGACCCCGACGATGACGCCGGCCGTCGAGACGATGCCGTCATTGGCTCCGAGCACCGCGGCGCGCAGCCAGTTGAGCCGGGTGGTCGAGCCGCCATGGGGTTCGTCGTGGCTGGTCATCACGGTCCTCTCGATGGTCATGACGGGGTCTCGCTCTCGTGGAGGGCGCCGGTGCGCCGGGCGGTGTCGGCAATGCGGTGGGCGAGCTCGATGTCGAGCTGGGTCAGCCCGCCGGCGGAGTGCGTCGAGAGCGACCACCGGGTGGTGGTCCACCGCATGTCGATGTCGGGGTGATGCTGCATCTGCTCCGCGACGTCGGCCACGTCGCTGACGAGGGCGATCGCCGCGGGGAAGTCTGGTGACGTGTAGGCCGTGACCAGGCTCTCGCCCTCCTGGTGCCAGCCCTCGAGGTCGGCCACCTGGCGGGTGAGCTCCTCGGATGTGAGTAAACGTGACATGTTCCAATTCTCACCCGGCCCGGCCAACCTGTCATCCAAGGAAAGGCTTACCAAAGGGCAACCGAAGTGGGGGCCCGCCACCCGGCGTCTGGGAGGCTCGGGCCATGCCCGATGCCCATCCGACCCTCGTCGTCGGGGTCGCGCTCGTCGACGACCTGGGCCGCCCGACCCGCCTGCTCGGCGCGCGTCGGACCGCACCGGCGGAGCTGGCCGGCGGGTGGGAGCTGCCCGGTGGCAAGGTGGACCCCGGTGAGGAGACCCTCGACGCGCTCCACCGCGAGGCCCGGGAAGAGCTCGGGGTCGGCATCGAGGTCGGCGTCCACCTGGTGGGTCCGCACGCCGACGGCACCTGGCCGCTCGGCACCGACTACCGGATGCACGTCTGGCTCGCCGCGGTCAGCGACGGCGTCCCCCAGCCGCTGGAGGACCACGACGAGCTGCGCTGGCTCACCGCGGGAGACCTGTATGCCGTGCCCTGGCTCCCGGCGGACCTCCCCATCGTCCGGGCCGTGGGGGACCGGCTCGCCGACTGACCCCCAAGGTGACCCGGACACGAGGCCGGACGCCCGCACGCCCCCGGGGGATGGTCAGCGGCTGCCGGAAATCCTGAGAGAATCGTGACCATGCCTGTCAAGACCCGCGACGACATCCGGAATGTCGCCATCATCGCCCACGTCGACCACGGAAAGACGACCCTGGTCGACAAGATGCTCTGGCAGTCAGGTGCCTTCGGGGAGCACCAGCACGTCGACGAGCGGGCGATGGACTCCGGTGACCTCGAGCGCGAGAAGGGCATCACCATCCTCGCGAAGAACACTGCCGTGCACTACACCGGCAAGGCGGCCCTCGACATGGGCCTGGCCGACGGCGTGACGATCAACATCATCGACACCCCCGGCCACGCTGACTTCGGGGGCGAGGTCGAGCGCGGCCTGTCCATGGTCGACGGCGTCGTCCTGCTCGTCGACGCGTCCGAGGGGCCTCTCCCCCAGACCCGCTTCGTCCTGCGCAAGGCGCTCGCCGCCAAGATGCCCGTCATCCTCTGCATCAACAAGGTGGACCGTCCCGACTCGCGCATCGCCGAGGTCGTCGACGAGGCCTATGAGCTCTTCCTCGACCTCGACGCGACCGCGGAGCAGATCGACTTCCCCATCGTCTACGCCTCGGCACGGGCCGGCCGGGCCTCGCTCGAGCGGCCCGAGAACGGCGTCATGCCCGAGGGCGAGGACCTCGAGACCCTCTTCGCGACGATCCTGGGCACCATCCCGGCGCCGTCCTACGACGAGGACGCCCCGCTGCAGGCCCACGTGACGAACCTCGACTCGTCGAACTTCCTTGGTCGCCTCGCGCTCCTGCGCGTCCGCAACGGCACGATCTCCAAGGGCCAGCAGGTCATGTGGTGCCGCCACGACGGCTCGCAGCAGCGGGTCAAGATCACCGAGCTGCTGATGACCGAGGCCCTCGAGCGCAAGCCGGCCGACAGTGCGGGCCCCGGCGACATCATCGCCGTCGCAGGCATCCCCGAGATCACCATCGGTGAGACCCTCGCCGACGCCGAGAACCCCATTCCGCTCCCGTTGATCACCGTCGACGAGCCGGCCATCTCGATGACCTTCGGCACGAACAGCAGCCCCATGGTCGGCCGGGTGCGCGGCTCGAAGGTGACCGCCCGCATGGTCAAGGACCGCCTCGACAAGGAGCTGGTCGGCAACGTCTCGCTGCGCATCCTGCCCACCGAGCGCCCCGACACCTGGGAGGTGCAGGGCCGCGGTGAGCTGGCCCTGGCGATCCTCGTCGAGCAGATGCGCCGGGAGGGCTACGAGCTGACGGTCGGCAAGCCCCAGGTGGTCACCCGCGAGGTCGACGGCAAGATCCATGAGCCTGTCGAGCGGCTGACCATCGACACCCCCGAGGAGTTCCTCGGCGCGATCACCCAGATCCTCGCCGCCCGCAAGGGCCGGATGGAGCAGATGACCAACCACGGCACTGGCTGGATCCGGATGGAGTTCCTCGTGCCCTCGCGCGGCCTCATCGGCTTCCGCACCGAGTTCCTCACCGAGACCCGCGGTACCGGCATCGCCCACCACGTCTTCGAGGGCTACGAGCCGTGGTACGGCGCCATCACGACCCGGACCAGCGGCTCCCTCGTGTCCGACCGCACCGGGGTGGTCACCGCCTACGCGATGGTCAACCTCCAGGAGCGCGGCGCGCTCTTCACCGAGCCGACGACGGAGGTCTACGAGGGCATGATCGTCGGCGAGAACTCGCGCGCCGACGACATGGACGTCAACATCACCAAGGAGAAGAAGCTCACCAACGTGCGGGCCTCGTCCTCCGACAACTTCGAGAAGATCGTGCCGCCGCGCAAGCTGAGCCTCGAGCAGTCGCTCGAGTTCTGCCGCGAGGACGAGTGCGTCGAGGTCACTCCCGACGCCGTCCGGATCCGCAAGGTCGTCCTCGACGGGAGCGACCGGGCTCGGACCGCATCCCGTGCCCGGTCGGCCGTGAAGTCCGAGGCCGCCGCCAGCTCCTGACGCGAGACGTCCACGGCGGCGGGCTCCCGGCATACTGGCTCCCGGCACAGTGCGGTCTCGCCGCCGCGGAGACGACCCGAAGGAGCCCAGGTGTGGTGACGATGGTCTCGCGCCGGGGGCGACGAGTGGCCCTGGCAGCAGCGGTGGTCACGCTGCTGCTCGCGGCCTGCACGACCAGGCAGGCGCCGACCGACAGCCCCGGGAGCGCGCGGGGCGGCACGCTGGGCGTGCTGCTCGACAGCCCCGTCGCGCACTGGGACCCCCAACGGATGGACGCCGGTCCGGAGAGCCAGTTCGCCGTCCGGACCTTCCTGCGCACCCTGACGACCCAGGCGCCGGCGGGGGTCGGCTTCTCGCCCGGACTCGTCGCCGACCTCGCGACGAACACCGGCACCGAGACCGACGGCGGCAAGACGTGGAAGTTCACCATCGTCGACGACGCGAAGTGGCAGGACGGCCGGTCCGTCACCTGTGAGGACGTCAGGTACGGCGTCTCGCGCAACTTCGCCCGAGACGTGATCACCGGTGGCCCGCCCTGGGCGATGGCGCTGCTGGACGTCCCGCTCGTCAAGGACGCGGCGGGCCTCGACGTGCCGGCGTATGCCGGTCCCTACCTCCGCACCGGGCAGGCGCTCTTCGACCAGGCCGTCAGCTGCGCCGGTCAGCAGATCACCTTCCGGCTCAAGGTGGCGGTCCACGACTTCGACCAGACCGTGTCGCTCCCGGCCTTCGCCCCCGTCCGCAAGGACCAGGACAAGGGCGACGCGAGCACCTTCTCCGTCTTCTCGTGCGGGCCCTACATGCTCGAAGGGGTGTGGGAGCCGGGCCGGGGCGGACGCTTCGTCCGCAACCGCAACTGGGTGGCCCTCGAGGACCCGATCCGGCTGGCCTTCCCCGAGGTCATCGACGTCCGGGAGGGCCTCGCGACCACGACGGCGATCCAGCGGATCATCGACGACAGAGGGGGCGACCGGCGTGCCGTCACCCTTGCCGATGCGCCACCCGCGCTGCAGACGGAGCTGCTCGGCAACCAGGAGCTGCGGACCCGGGTCACCAACCCCGACGCGCCGACGGTGGAGTACCTCGCGCCCAACGTCAGGAGCCCGGTGATGTCCAACCCTGCGGTGCGTCAGGCGTTCGCCATGGCGACGAACCGCGACGCCTTCGCCGCGGCATACGGTGGGCTGTCGGCGATGACCCCGACGTATGCCGTGATGGCCCGCAACCTGCCGGGGCACAAGGAGTTCAACCCGTACGGGGTGCCGACGTCCGGGGACGTTGCCGCAGCGCGCGCCGTCCTGACCAGGGCCGGGGTCGCGCTCCCGGTGCCCGTGCGCCTGGCCTACCGCACGTCCGCCATGGCCGATGCGGCGTTCACCGCGCTCAAGGCGACGTGGGACCAGGCCGGCTTCGCGGTGACGCTCACCCCGATCGGCGCCGACGGTTACCGCGGGGCGATCTCGGCCCCCGAGGCGGCCACAAGGTACGACGTCGTGCGGGCGAGCCTGAGCGCCGACTGGCCGTCGGGGTCGAGCGTCCTGGCGCCTCACTTCGACGGACGGGTCAACATCACGCCCGCCGGGCCTGGTCAGGACTACGGCTACTTCGACGACGCGGCGGTCAACCAGGCCATCGACGCGGCCAACGGCGTCGTCGACCCCGCCACCCGCAGCAGCCGCTGGGGGGACATCGACGAGATGATCGCCAAGGCCGGAGGCCACATCGCGCTCGGCCAGCAGAAGTACGTCCTGGTCCACGGCTCCGGTGTCGTCGGCTACCAGGACAACCTCCTGCTCGGCGGGCACGTCGACCTCGCGACGACGCGGGTGGCGAA